>JAOZSM010000340.1 GCA_029939675.1 Fidelibacterota bacterium | reverse complement strand
ATTGAAATATTGATTACTCCCATCAATATCAGTGATCAGACTGGCGATAAGACCGCCTGTACAGGACTCTGCTGTAGCCACAGCGGCCTTCTGTTTCAAAAGCAACCCACCAACCACGGAAGCAAGTGTATCTCCATCACGACCATAAATATGCTTCGGCAGTAAGTCTTCAATCTTTGAATATATTTTTGTTAATTTTGTGTTATTCTCATCAGAGGAAGATGAATCAAATGAAACCCGCATACTTACTTTACCCATTTTTGGTAAGTAGGCTATTTTGCTTCCTGCAAACTCATCAAAGACCGGTTTGGTAATTTCATATAAAGTAGATTCCGGGATACCGATAGAATGGATATCCATGTGCTCGATATGGACCTCGGTCATTTTACTCAGGATGGGGATGATATGCTCAGTGGTGATCACCTGCATCTCACGAGGAACTCCAGGCATGACAAATAAATGCTTACCCGCATGGGTAAAATGCATACCCTGGGCAGTGCCTTTTGAATTATGTAGTAGTGCTGCATTTTCCGGATATTCGGCCTGTGAAATATTCACTTTTGCAAATTTAAAACCGCGTCTGGCAAAGCGTTCCTTCATCTTTTCCAGCAGATCAGGATACATTATCAGGCTAACATTGAAATACTCACAGAGAACAGCCTTGGTGATGTCATCGTGGGTTGGACCCAAACCACCTGTGAGAGTGAGGATGTCAGTTTCCTGGAAACCCCAGTCTAATGCATCAATAATATCCTGTTTTACATCGCCGATGATCAGCTTCTTGCTCACCGGAATACCAATCAAGTCCAGTTGTTGTGAGATGAAGGCGTTATTGGAATCAATGGTTTTACCGGATAAAAGCTCGTCCCCAATGGATATGGTAATGGCTTGAAGTTGGGTCATAGAAATAATGCTGCTCCCTGGATCAACAAAAATGCTAGAATTCCAGCCAGAACATCATCCAGCATAATGCCCCATCCTCCAGGATAATTTTGCACTTTATCGATGATCCATGGTTTCCAGATATCGAATATTCTAAAAAGAATAAATGCTGCTAACCAGAAGCCCCAGTGATTTGGAATTGCCAGTACAGCAATCCACTGGCCCACCAATTCATCGATTACAATTTCTCCAGGATCTTCTATGCCCATGGATTCTGCAACAATGTTAGAGGCTACGATACCAAGTCCAGCAATGATGATAATTAGTCCCAGAGTGATCAGTGGATTATCAGTAACCGATGTAGACCATAGATAAGCGAGTGGTAGCGTGACGAGAGAGCCATAAGTTCCTGGTGCCCCAGGAATCCTGCCAACATACCCGACTGAGGTAAAAACGCGAAAGAGAGGGATCATTCCTTTCCCTTAACCAGGGAAAGTAGAAAAGACTTATTCACCCAGAGGTAGTCAAAACCAGTATAGGCTGTAATCAGACCAGTTAAAATAAAAATGGTTTCCGTAACAAACCACTCTTCCAGCCAGGCAACCAGCGTATCCAGAACCTCAAAATGTCCCATGAGAATAAATACCAGTCCGACATACATTGAAATATACTGAAATGTGGTCTTCCATTTGGCCAGTTGACTAGTATTCATTGAAGCACCGTTGGTTAGCATACCCCAACGTAGCACGGTGACAACCATGTCTCTTAAGATGACCACAGCCGTAATCCAAATCGGCATAATATCCATTATATTCAAGGCAATAAACGTACTGTTTACTAAAATTTTGTCAGCCAATGGATCCATGAACTTCCCGAATTCACTAACGACTTTAAATTTGCGCGCTAACATGCCATCAAAAAAATCTGTAAGTGATGCAATGAGAAACAGGATGACCGCCATCAGATGAATGGTAAAAGCATCAAAGCCGATGAGAAACCATACAATTAGCGGGGTGATAACGATGCGGAATAGGGTAAGGATATTTGGTAAATTTTGTATCATTTTAATTCATGCCTATCATCTAGTGCTCTCCCTAAGGTAACGCCATCAATATACTCTAAATCACCACCGCTGGGAATCCCTCTTGCTAATCGAGTGATTTTAATTTTTCGCGACTGGAGGATCTTTGCCAGGTAAAGGGAAGTGGTCTCTCCTTCCACACTGGGATTCATGGCGATGATAATCTCTTGAACATCATCCATCCGAGCATGCAGGGTTTTGATATTCAATTGGTCAGGACCAATACCATCCAGGGGTGAAAGAACACCACCAAGAATATGGTATTTGCCATTGAACCGGCTGGTTTCCTCAATAGCAACCACATCTTTTGAGTCTTCCACAATACAGAGGAGCGAATCATCTCGTCGTGTATCCAGGCATACCGGACATGGATCAGCCTCAGTAATAAGATTGCAGACAGAACAATGCCTCAACTTATCCATACTCTGGATAATGACCTCACCCAGGTGCTGGACATCTTCTCGGTTCCAATCCAATAGTTGAAAGGCCATACGTTGAGCAGTTTTTTTACCAATTCCGGGAAAGCGGGAAAACTGTTGTGTAATTTGATCTAAACTGTCGGGCAGTATTTTCATCCCAATCCGGGAATGTTTAAACCGCCCATGCCACCCATCATGCCACCAGTTACCTGGTTCATTCTGGAACTGGCTGCATCCTGGGCATTTGTAAGAGCTTGATTTACAGCAGCTAAAATCAGATCCTCAACCATAT
>JAOZSM010000108.1:3593-10132 GCA_029939675.1 Fidelibacterota bacterium | reverse complement strand
TATTTTAGCCCCATGATTACTAAATTTATTACCAAAATATTCGGGACCAGTTCCCAGCGCGAAACTAAACAGTTGTTGCCCACTGTTGATCAGATTAACCAGCATTATGAAGCTCTGTCCAAGACCACTCAAGAGAATCTGATTGCAAAAACAGAAGCCTGGAAAGCTCATATTCAAAATGAGACTGCCAAACTGGCGACACGGTTAACCGAACAGGGGTTAGGTCACAAGGAGATCGATAGTGCCATTTATGATCTTGAGCAGACTTGGTTGGGTGAGATTCAAGCAGAAGCATTTGCCGTTGTAAAACGCGGAGCAGCACTGCTCATGGGACAGACCATTAAGGTAACCGGTCAGGACATGACCTGGGATATGATTCCATATGATGTCCAGCTCATGGGCGCCATAGTTCTGGATCAGGGTAAGATTGCAGAAATGAAGCCCGGAGAAGGAAAAACTCTGGTGGCAACCATGCCTGTTTATTTGAATGCTCTGGCAGGGAAGGGCGTTCACATTATCACTGTCAATGATTATCTGGCCCAACGTGATTCCCAGTGGATGGGAGCTTTGCTTAAATATGTGGGGCTGACCGTTGGTGTGATCCTGAACCAGATGGAGCCCTCTGAACGTCAGGCAATGTATAATTGTGATGTAACCTACGGAATTAATAGTGAGTTTGGTTTTGACTATCTGCGTGATAACATGTCTATCAGTAAGCAGGATCAGGTTCAACGAGGTCATTATTATTCAATTGTTGATGAAGTAGATAGTGTCCTCATTGATGAAGCTCGAACCCCCTTGATCATCTCTGGAACGGTTGATTCTCCGATTGCTCAACGCTATACAGACCTGCGACCTTTGGTTGACAATCTCATGCGTCGTCAGACCCAATTGGTCAACACCATTCTTAGTGATGCAGAGAAATTTCTAGCAGATCCTAAAACGGAATATGAAGCAGGGGAATTAATTCTAAAAGCGCATCGGGGTAGCCCCAAACATCGTCGCCTACAGAAACTCTATCAGGAACAGGGTATCCAGAAGCTGAGGCAGCGCATTGAAAATGACTATCTCAGAGATAAACGGATGCCGGAGTTGGATGAGGAGCTTTTCTTTGTTATTGAGGAAAGGCAGAATAGTGTCGATTTGACCGACAAGGGTCGCGAGGCCTTATCTCCCAATGATCCGGATCGTTTCGTGATTCCTGACTTACCGACTGCACTATCAGAATTAGAAACAACTACTGAGCTATCTACTCAGGAAGTTAATGAAGAAAAAGAAAAACTTTACGCCCTGCACGGCGAGCGCTCAGACACCATCCATAATTTAAGTCAGCTCCTCAAGGCCTATTCGCTCTTTGAAAAAGATGTGGATTATGTAGTTCAGGATGCCAAGGTGATGATTGTTGATGAGTTCACCGGTCGAATTATGCATGGTCGCCGTTATAGCGATGGACTCCACCAGGCCCTGGAAGCCAAAGAAAAGGTCCAGATCGAAAAAGAGTCCCAGACTCTGGCAACCATCACGTTGCAGAATTACTTCAGGCTCTATAAAAAATTGGCCGGAATGACTGGTACAGCTGTTACCGAAGCTGAGGAATTTTTCTCCATCTATAAATTAGGTGTGGTTGAAGTTCCTACGCATCGCCCCATTGTTCGCGTTGACGATAATGATCAAATATACAAGACCCGTCGGGAAAAATTTAACGCGGTCATCGAAGAGGTTATCGCCTCTCACAAAACGGGACAGCCGGTCCTGGTCGGAACCATTACAGTTGAAATTTCTGAAACTTTATCCCGTATGCTCAAGCGACTCAAGATTCCGCATAATGTTCTTAATGCAAAGCAGCATGGGCGCGAGGCTGAAGTTGTGGCTAGGGCTGGTCAAGCTTACTCGGTCACCATCGCAACCAACATGGCTGGTCGTGGTACCGATATCAAACTTGGACATGGTGTCACGGACCTGGGTGGTTTAAAAATTCTTGGTACTGAACGTCATGAATCCCGACGAATTGATTTACAGTTGCGGGGTCGTTCCGGTAGGCAGGGTGATCCTGGAGCTTCACGTTTTTATCTCAGTCTTGAAGATGACCTCATGCGTTTATTCAGCTCTGATCGAGTGGCCAGCGTGATGGATCGTTTGGGTCTTCAGGAGGGAGAGGTCATTGAAGCTGGTATGGTTACCAAAGCTGTGGAACGTGCCCAGAAAAAGGTCGAAGCCCGAAACTTCGGTATCCGAAAACATCTGTTGGAATATGATAATGTCATGAATCAACAGCGAGAAGTTATCTATGATCGTCGCCAGACGGCTCTGGATGGTTTTGATCTGAAAGAAGAGTATCAGGAAGTAATCGAGAACTATGTAGATAGCGTTATTGATAAGTATACCGGATCAGAAAAAGATATTGATCTTTGGGATTGGGATGCCCTGGTTCTGGACCTGGGGGCCACAGCAATGGTCCAGCTCCCCGAGTCACCAGCTGCTGATCTTGACCCTGAAAAGCTTCGGGTCTTACTCCAAAACTTGCTCCAGGACTCCTATGCAGAAAAAGCAGATATCACAGGAAGCTCTGAGAACTTTAAACGCTTGCAGCAATTTGTCTATCTGCGGGTGATCGATGAAAAATGGCGTGAACATCTCTATGAGATGGATCAGATGAAGGAAGGTATTAATCTGAGAGCTGTGGGACAGAAAGACCCTCTGATTGAATACAAGCGGGAAGGGTATCAGCTTTTTGTAAAAATGCTGGATTTGATTGATCGTGAAGTCCTCAAACTATTTTTCCATGCCCGGATCGTTGACGAACGAGAAAACCGGACCAGAAAAGCTCGTAACCTTTCATCTCAACACGCGGAAACTTCGAATATGGGCTTCCTGAATGCCCTTCCGCAGACCGGTCAAAATAGTGATGGCGGTTCAGCTCAAGCTGGTCCACCCCAGAAGCAGAAGCCAATTTCTGTGGAAGCAAAAGTGGGTCGAAATGATCCTTGCCCCTGTGGAAGCGGCAAAAAGTATAAGAAATGTCATGGGAAATAGGTACTTGCGGATGATGACTAACAATTCTGTTACAGGTATGACACTGGCAAATATGATTTGTATCATCACCCGAGGACATTATTTTTCAACTCGTAAATCGAATTGCAAAGACTGTGACCAGAATCAATAGCTCCAAACAGTCTTCGTATTAGATTAAGTGATAATCAACCTCGTGCATGTGGAGGGAAATATGCGTAAAAGTTTTCTAATCATCACCAGTCTTATTCTGATCAGCAGCTTTGCTTTTGGTCAAACCGTTGTTTCTGTTTTAGGATCCTCTGTGGATAATGGGCAACCCGTTGCTGCAGTCCCTGTAAATTTATACAATACAGAAGCAGTTGGCGGTCTTCAGTTTAGTCTGAAGGATGTTCCTAACCAATTTTCAGTTGTTGCTGTTCAGGCAGCTGGACGAGCTGCCGCCGAACCTTTTGAGGACAACGGTATTGATCAGTTACCCAACACAAGCGATTTTGGTGAAGGTGATGGTCTCTATACGCCAGGTGAACTTTATACTGATGTAAATAATAATGGCGAATGGGATGGTGCTTTCTCGGTTGAATTTAACGATCGCGATACTACAGTAAGTATTCTGATCTTTGATGCCAGTGGTAACAGCATCATACCAGGTAATGGCCCAATATGTACAATTCTTTACTCTATTCCAGGTACGGTTAGTGATGAGATCATAGATCTTAAATTCCATGAAGTACTGAATGGAACTCCACCATTTCTACTGGTTGTGACTGATCCTGATGGCCTCGCTTTGAATACAACCTGGTTGAATGGCTTTCTAACTGTAGGTGGTATCGAAGTTAATATTGCTGGTGGTGGTGGCAGTGCCAACTACCTGTCGGCTCCCGTTGATATTGAAATGGACAATGCTGTGCCTGTTAAGGGTATTCAGTTCAATTTCGTTGATACAGGGGATTACCTGACTCTGGTTGATGTTGTGGGAGTTGGTCGCGGTGCAGATTTTACCTTTGTAGGAAATGAAATAAATGGTCAAGCTATGGTATTGGGCGTGAATCTTGAGGGTCAAGTAATTGCCCCGGGAAACGGTGCCTTTGTCCAACTTATTTTTCAGGTTTCAGCGGACGCTCCGCTGGGGGCCATACCTGTTGCTATCACTCAGCTGATCGTTGCTGCTCAAGGTGGCGTTGCGCTACCCAGTAATGGTGGTGAGGGTGTTTTTGATGTGACCACAGGTGTTGATGATCAAACAGAGCTTCCCACAGAATTTGAACTTGCTCAGAATTATCCCAACCCTTTCAATCCAACTACGACTATTGAGTACAGTGTACCCGCGGCCTCTGAAGTTCGGGTGGGAATCTATAATCTTCTGGGACAGGAGATTCGAACTCTGGCTTTTGGTGAACATCAGCCTGGTTTTTACACCGCTATGTGGGACGGTTTAAATAGCAATGGCGCCCGCGTCGAATCCGGTGTTTATATTTATAGAATGAGTAGCCAAGCTGGTTTCAGTGCCACTAAAAAACTGGTTCTGCTCAAGTAAACTCAATTCAACTACGCATTTTTATAAGCCCTGGTTTTGACCGGGGCTTTTTGTTGTATCAAGCTTCTCAGCTTCTATCTTGCGACGCAATTTTCCAGCCGCGGTGGCGGAATTGGTAGACGCGCTAGATTTAGGATCTAGTAAGCTCAGCTTGTGGAGGTTCGACCCCTCTCCGCGGTACAAAGGCAAACGATTTGATTTTTCAAATCGTTTGCCTTTTTTGTAAATAGTATAAAACCCATCTGATTAATACCAATTGCGCTTCAAAGGTCATTCGGTGAATATGTAGTGGTTACCTTTATTTTACATCTGTGCCAATCCGTGTTGATCAGTGGAAAAAAATGTTTTTCTATTATGACCAAACTGGGACTGTAATTGGCATTAAACACTCACATCAAAATACAAATTTTAAAGATAACCCCGTTTTCGACGATATTGGAAAAGGACAAACCGGCCATTGTATTTACTGATCTGAATATGCCGGTAATGACAGGGATAGAATTAACCAGCAAACTTCGTGAAAGATTTGATCTGAATGAACTGCCGATCATTATGGTGACTACCCAGAGTGAAGGAGCGGATCATGAGGCTGCATTTAAAGCTGGTGTAAATAAAGTTATCAACAAGCCATTTAGTGCAGATCAATTGGCTGATGCCATGCAATTAGTTGGATTTGAAGCAAGAACAGATTAGGTTTATAAGTGAATTTTGATTTTGAATACGCTCTAACCTTTAAATCATCACTGGATGAAGTAGATATCCAGGTTATGAATTTGCTCGCTATTCTGGATGAAAAGTTTACAGCCTACAACCGCTTTGCTTTGGATTTGGTTCTACGCGAGACTTTAAATAATGCTGTAATCCATGGGAATAAACGTGATCCTGAATGCTCGATCCAGTTTTCCATCAAGCTTAAAGACAATAGGTTTATTATTGTGGCTGAAGATGAAGGCGCGGGTTTTGACTGGCGCTCAGCCCTCCATAGAGAGTCTGTAAGAGGCTACGATCATGGTCGCGGATTTCCCATCCTCCAGTCCTATTGCAGTGTTATTGAACTGAACGAAAAGGGCAATGAAATCAGATTATCACTCCCTTTTAATAAGCCCCCGGTTGCTTAGGCTTTCCAAGAGTAAGTCAATGAGCTCATCATCACAAAAAGCTGATTTGAAATTAGTGAATAGCTATCCAGGTCCTGTTATCATTGTTGATTTGGAGGGGAGCCTGATCCATCTGAATCCAGCTGCCAGATCTTTTCTGTCATTGCAGGATTTAAGTGAGCATGGGTTTAGCAAACTATTACCACCAAATTACATCGAAATTAATCTGAACTGTCAAGCTGCAGAAGTGACGATTCCGGCAACACGAATGGAATTTTCAAATGCGGTGATCTTGTGGACAACTTTTTTTAGTGATGATTTTTCCCAAGTGATCTATCAAGGTGTTAATATTACCCGTATGCATAGAAACGAAATAGCGTTACTTGAGGCAAAAGAGAAAGCCGAAGAGGGGGAAAAGCTCAAGGCTGCTTTTCTGGACAACATGAGCCATGAAATCCGGACACCTCTGAATTCGCTGCTAGGTTTTTTGAATATTTTAAGTGATGAACTGAGTCACTCTCTTTCAGAGGATCAAAAATTTTATTTTGACCTGATCAATCAGAATGGCAATCGCCTGGAAAGGACCATGCGGGAACTCCTGGACATTTCCCACTTTAGTTCTGGTACTTATCAGGGGCAACAGCGGTCGGTGGACGTGGGTAGTCTGGTCAAACAAATCATAAACGAGCGGCAGGCTGATATTTCGGATAAAGGAATTAAGCTCGCATTACATTTCTCCGAGAATGAGACATTTATCACCACAGATGATTATTGTCTAACACAGGCCGTGACCCACCTGATCGACAATGCGGTTAAATATACTGATGCAGGACAGATACTAGTGGGAGTTAGCAATAAAGCACAACAGGTTGAAATCAGGATCGAAGATACGGGTT
>JAOZSM010000108.1:0-3493 GCA_029939675.1 Fidelibacterota bacterium | reverse complement strand
GTGGGAGTTAGCAATAAAGCACAACAGGTTGAAATCAGGATCGAAGATACGGGTTCAGGAATGAATGATGAGATGCAACGCCACATTTTCGTTGCTTTTAATCAAGGGACCATGGGTCACACCAAACAATTCCAGGGCATTGGATTAGGTCTGTCGCTGGTTAGAGTCTACCTGGATGAGATCAAGGCAACAATCGATCTTGACAGTGAGATCGGCGAGGGGAGCCGTTTTAAAATATGGATTCCCATTTAAAGTCTGTCTGATTCAACCTGGTGTGTGCTGCTAATTAAGTATGTAGGATCTCGTCTGTCCAGGTAATGGCATTACGGTTGATATCAAATAGTTTTGCCATTGATACATTCCCGTTTAATGCTATAAGTAGATTCTCCAACTCACCATCAATCTCAAGGTTATGTGAGAGTTTCAGGACATTTTGAATCCTGGTTTCTTTACCAAGCAGGGTTTCGATAATCTCATCAGCTAGTGGAAGGTCAGCTACTAGAATATCCATGGGCTTGTTGAAGGCGGCATCCATGAGAGAAAAGATGCCCGTAAGAAAATATTCCGAACTTTGATCACTGCGACCCAGCTCTTCACTCAACAACTCGCAAAAGCGTCCCCTCAAGAGCGAGAGTTTCATAAGCTCTTTGGGCTTATCATCAGCAATGGAAGCCATGATTAAAATCGTAGCCCATTTCTTGAAATTGTTAAGGCCGATCAGGGCCAGAGCCTGACGTAGGTTCGTGATCTCATGGCGCACACCCATAGATACAGAATTGATGTATTTTAGCAGTTTTATTGTGAGACCGGGGTCTGTCTTCAGAATATTTACCAGGTCACCAAAATCAATGTTCTGTTCGTGGATTTTTTGCATGAGCTGCAGTTTTGAAGCCTTTGATTCTGGGATTTGCTCAGATTCAATGATCTCCGGTTCGGCAAAGAAGTATCCTTGAAACAGGGTGTAGCCCCAATCCCGGCTAATTTTAAATTCTTTTAGCGTTTCCACTTTTTCAGCCAGAAGTATTTTCCCCTGGGGGATATAGGTTTTAGCCAGCTGTTCTACCGTTTGCATATCACTCAAGGTGAAATCAACTTTAATGATATCGGCTAACTCAATCAGAGGTTCCAGTTTGGGGTCATATTCGAAATCATCCAGGGCCAGCGTGTATCCGGCATTCTTGATCTTCTGGGTAGCCGCAATCACTTCCTCTGTTGGTTCAATGTTTTCAAGCAGTTCAATAACAACTTGATTTTTGGGAAGCACCAGCCACATTTCATCCAGAATTAATTGGGTTGTGAAATTAATAAAACTCTTTTTACCAGAAGTGAAATTGCCAAATTCAGTATTGTAGAAAGAGTTATTAATTACATGAGAGGTTGCCTCATCTTCATGGAGACTTTCAAAGGCATGATCTGCATCCCCGCGATACAATAGCTCATATCCATAGGTAATGCCATTTTTATCCAGGATTGGCTGTCTTCCAACGATTAGGGACATCTGTGGGGTTCCTGTTTATTTGAGCATAACACCATACAGTTAGAATATCGACCGGTTAACCGGATACTTGAAAATGCATCCTGATACACCAGTTACTTTAATGTATAAAAAGTAGAATTTAGATAGTTTATACGCTGGAACTGATCTGAGACCCCCATTAGTGATTCTGAAGCCCCAATTATTAGCATGCCTCCAGGCTGAAGTTGATTGGCTAACTGAGAATACATGATTCTTCGATCATCCATACTAAAGTAAATAGCAACATTACGAGCGAGGATGATGTCAAATTTGGGTAAACCTAGGAGTGGCTGCAGGAGATTCCCTTTTTGAAATTGGACCATTGCACGCAGAAGGTCCTTTACCTTCCATTGCTTCCCATCCTGAATAAAGTATTTCTGGATCTGGGATTGCGTCATTCCCCGTTCAACTTCAACCTTGCTGTAGCGCCCCACACTGGCCTGTTGAACGGCTGCATCAGAGATGTCGGTTCCCCTGATAGATATCTGCCAGCGGGCGATATCTGGAATTATTTCTCTTAAGACCATAGCGATGCTATAGACTTCTTGACCCGTAGAGCAGGCCGCACTCCAGATCCTTAATGAGGGACGGAGGATACCACTGGATTTTTGCGAATCAATATGATCTGGAATAATCTTAAACTTGAGGAGTTCAAAGGGTGTTTTATCTCGAAAAAAATAAGTTTCATTGGTGGTTATGGCATCAATTATCGATTTTTCTATCCGTTTACTGAGATCACCTCGAGCCTTGGTATAAAGCTGGCTATAGGTATCGCAGCCCAGTGTATCCAGCAGTGGTCCCAGGCGACTTTCAATCAAGTATGCTTTGCTATGATCGAGGACAATCCCGGTGAGTTTGTTCACATAGGGGATAAATATCTTGAGCTCACCAGTACTGATTTTTTTCATCGTATATTTCTACAGAATCATTTTTTAGGGTCATCTTGCAAATGGCTAGATGCTTCCCAATATCTCTTGGGCTATATCGTCCAGGCTCACAATTTTATCAACAACACCAGCCTTAATTGCCTCCATGGGCATGCCGAATACAGTACAGGATTGCTGATCCTGGGCAATGGTTTTGGCGCCGTGACGTTTTAACAAACGCATCCCTGTGACCCCGTCATTACCCATGCCCGTCATAATCACACTGAGCACATTACCTTTGTAGACATTGGATAAGGATCTGAATAGATAGTCCACAGATGGTTTACAATGGTTTTCAGGGGGGTCATCAGTAATTATGATCTTGTTATGGGCAATTTCTTTCACAACCTTCATCTGCTTGCCACCGGGTGCAATATAGACTTTTCCCTTTTCCAGCCTTTGTCCATCTGCTGCTTCAAGTATAGTGAGAGAGCTGATTTTGGACAAAGAATCAGCCAATGCCTGGGTAAAAACAGGTGGCATGTGTTGAACAATTAATACCGGTAATTTCAAGTTACCTGGTAGTTTTGGTATGACTTTGGTTAAAGCTTGGGGACCACCCGTTGAAATACCAATAGCGATCACTTCAGGACGAGTTTGTGCAGTGATTTTGCTCATGCGGGCCATGACAGAATCCGAGGATGTGCTTACTGGCGCCGGAGAAGTCTTGATTCCTGATTGCTGGTGACCACCTTTAAGAGCTGCCCGGATTTTAAATTTGGAAATTACACCTCGAAGAATACTGTTGAGTTGTTGCTTGATTTCTAACTGGCTGGCTGCCATGGAGGAGCTATCTGGTTTGGTAATAAAATCCATAGCACCTGCCTGGAGAGCTTTCATAGTCGTTTGGGCACCGGCTGTAGTAAGGGCACTAACCATGAGAATAGCCATCTCCGGATGATCTTTTTTGAGAAGAGGGATAGCTTCCAGGCCGTCCATTACTGGCATTTCCAAGTCCAGAGTAACCAAATCCGGTTTAAGCTGTTTTGCTCTATCAACGGCCATTTGACCATTACTGGCAGTGCCGACAACCTCAATATCAGGATGCTCA
>JAOZSM010000107.1 GCA_029939675.1 Fidelibacterota bacterium | reverse complement strand
CCTTGAAATTTGTAAGTGGGCTTGAGGCCCTGCTGATCAAATTCCATGGCTCCATTCATGACATGTTCAGCCTCATGGGCAAAGACCTTAAGATCACCAAGATGGGTGGTAGCAATGGTTTTCACCCCTCTTTTGTCAAGTGTTTCCAGAATTGCTCTGGCCAGAGCACCTCCTTCAGCTGGATCAGTTCCAGTTCCCAACTCATCTATGAGGACCAGGCTACGGTCTGTGGCCGTATTTAAAATACTTATGATGGTTCCAATATGGGCTGAGAAGGTGGATAGATCATTGATCAACGATTGCTGATCACCAATATCCGAAAATACCTGGTCAAAAAAAGGAACGACACTGCCCTCCGCCGCCGGTATTGGAACTCCGGCGTTGGCCATTAAGGTCAGGAGACCAATCGTTTTTAATGCCACAGTCTTACCGCCGGCATTGGGACCCGTAATTAACAAAGTTGTGGTCTCTGCCTGCATGTGAAGGTCAAGGGGAACAACCTTGCGCTGCAATGCCAAACGCGGATTACGCGCAGTCTTCAGCTTGAGGTCACCATTCTCGGATAGGGTTGGAATTGAACAAGCGAAGGTTTTTCCAAACTTGACCAGCGCTATATGAAAATCAATCAGCTGGAGCAGTTCATAATTGGTTTTAATGGCAGTCTGATGGGGATAAAGTCGCGCAGTTAATTCCCGCAAAATACGACGAACTTCCTGCTGTTCTTCGATCTCCATGGACTTTATCTGGTTATTCAGTTCAATGATCTCAAAAGGTTCAATAAAAGTCGTTGTACCCGTATTGGACATATCCTGAATGACACCCTTAACTCTGTGCTTGTAACTGCTGAGAACAGGTAAGACCAGACGTCCCCCCTTGATGCCTGCCCTGGGATCATTGAGGTATCCCTGATCAGCATATTGTTTCACCAGATCGTTCATGCGGGACCGGACCGTACCAGCAGATTTGCGTAACTTGCGCCTCAAGGATGACAGGGTTGATGAGGCACTATCCAGCATGTCGCCATCAGGTCCAAAAACCTGTTGAATCGCCTTTTCAAGGTCAGGAAGGGGGGTGATCCGGTTAACATTGGATAGCCAGACTGAGTTTTCGTCTGGTTGACTATTGAGATAAGTTTTCTGAAGAAGCCTAGTTTGCTCAAGCACATTATTCAGGGCAAGCAAGTTCTCAGCAAATAGCGTACTGTCCTTGAGGGCCAGAAGCCGCAAAGTTTCATCCAAATCCTCATAGGCACGGACCTGGAAACTACTACTGACTTCCATAAGAGTCTCGAACTCGATAACCCGGGTATACTGTTCTTCAATCTCTGTTCGACTGGATCCAGGTTGCAACTGTTCAAATTGATACCGTACCTGATCACCGGCAGCCTCATCAGCTAACCACTGTCGTACATCATCGAAACCTAGATGTTCAAAGCTGGACTGGTCCGGATTTAGCGGGGTCATCGGGTGTTGTTTTGCTGGGTCTTTAACTCTGCTTCCATCTGTTTGATCATCTCATGCATGTCCATTTTTTGATTTGGATCCATATATTTCATAGCTTCATCCATGAGAGATTTACCTGATGCATCTTTACTCTTGATCGCCCCTTCAAGGAGCGAGTTTGCATTCCCCGATTGTAAAGCTTTCAGAGCTTGTTCGATGATTTCCTTTTGAGGTCCTTCCAGAGACTCCATTGCCTTTTTCATCATCTCGCTTTGCATGATGTCAGTACCGCCTGGTGAAGCATTTGCATCAGGAATGATACTGTGACCATCATCTGAAAGAGCTCCAGTCCCACCTACTCCTGAAATAGCATCCATACTGATTCCTCCAAGCGCATCAACACCAGCATTGCCCAGAGCTTTCTGCATAAGTTTGTCCTGCCCTTGACCCATGAGAGACCCTACGGTTGTCTGCAACAGAGCTAATTCATCCTCCAGTGAAAAGACCGACACCATTTTGGCGGCAAAAGTTTCTACATGAGGGTAAAGTTTAGAATCATTCTGCCAGGTGCCCCGCATATTCTCAGGAACCATGGCAAAAGCCCACACCACAGCAGAAAGGATCAAACCGGCCTTTATCGCACCAAAAGTAATGCCCCCGATTCGATCAATGGAACCCAGACGCATCGTTTTAACTAATTTTCTTAATAGAAAAGACATGAACGTGATGGAATACATAACAACCAAAAAGACCAATACAAAACCAGCTGGTACTTTGTAGGCATCTGGAATAGAGATCAGGGGCTCTATAATAAGGGTACCATACTGGTTGTAATTCATGGATGCATAGATGGCTGCATAAACACCCACCATCTTCAGAACACCATCGATCAGTCCCTTCTTTAACCCACTCATGGCCATAACCAGAATCAGTAAAAGACCAATGACATCAAATCCGGTGGCCATTAACTAAGCATCCTTTTTACAATCTCCTGAAATTGCTTCCCATCACCTTTTCCTGCAGCAGCTTGCATCAGGGGTCCCATGACCTTCCCCATATCCCGGATACTTTCAGCTCCAGTTTCGGTAATAATTTTTTTAACCAGAGTTTCCATTTCAGCAATAGTCATCATCTGAGGTAGATATTTTTCCAGTATAGCCAGTTCAGCTTGTTCCTCGATCACCAGTTCAGGTCGATGGCCCTGTTTATAAAGTGTAATGGCTTCTTTGCGTTGTTTGGCTGCAGTTTGAACCAGCTTGATAAATTCAGCCTCCGTGAGTGTCTCACCCCGCTCAATCTCCCGCAATTTGATCCGGGATTTAAGATCACGTACTGTTTTAAGGGTTAGCTGATCCCTGGCTTTCATTGCAGTTTTAAGCTGCTCACTGAGCTTTTTGTGGAAATCCAATTTGTACGACTCCTTAGAATATTTCAATTGGATAAAATACTCGAAAACGGAGTGAATAATGAGGCTTTTTTAAGAAATTGACGCTGGATACTTTTTATCTGGAATGGCTGGGGGAATGCTACGGCACATCAAACACATCCCGCAGGGCTGTTACGGTATCCTGGAGATGCTTTTTCTCAATGATCGCAGAAATGGAGCTAATCGATGTAGAGATGGATAAAATATTGATCCCACGGATACCAATGGAACGAAAAAATGTGGCAGCCAGTCCACAGCGCTCCTTAAAATGGGGACCATAGACCGTAACCAGACACACATTATCAATCACTTCCAGACTCACCTCGTCGTACAGGTGGTCAATGGCGTCAATCGCCTTATTGAATGACTCCAACTCCCCCTGATGCAAGGTAACCGACAGATTGGCTTTGCCCCTAATATCTACATTCTCAGCAATAAAATTTACTGTCTGCCCATAAAAACAAAACTCTTCCAGAGCAGAACCACTGGAATCGGGTTCATCCGGTAGATCAAAGATTCGTACGAATGTCAAATCCTCATTAACGATGATACCGCCAATAGATTCCTTTTTCACAAATTCTCCTCAATTGGTAAAGTAATGGTGAATTTACTTCCATATCCTTCACGACTTTCGACCTGAATGCTACCATCATGCAGTTCTACCATACGCATTACAATTGCCAACCCTAAACCAGTCCCTTCAGAGATCTGTTTTCGGGCAGAAGGCGTTCGGTAAAATTCTTTGAAAATGTTCACCTGTTCTGAATCAGGAATCCCAGAACCATTATCAGAAACAACAACTAGATAACCCCGGCTGTTCTGTTTCAGGACAACCTTGATTTCACCCTGGTCCTGGGTGTAGCGAATAGCATTTGAAATCAGATTCACAAATATTTTGTTTAAGGCATTGCTGTCTCCAAAATATTTACAGGGCATTTCAGGAGCCTGATAGCTGATTATCTGATTCTTTCGATCAATATTTGGTTGAGCATCGGAGACCAATTCAGCCAGGAACGCGTTTAAGTCCAGCTCCTCAAACTTCTGGCGCTCCTGAAAATTACCATAAGTTAGATCAGCCAGATCTTTGAGCATTTCGATCATTTCTTTTGTCCGACTAATCGCCCGTCGGACCATATCCTTAACGCGGTCATCAATTTTTTCACCAAGGACATCATCAATCACCATAAGAGTAGATTGAACGGTAGCTACTGGAGATTTCATCTCATGGCTGGCATAACGAAAAAAAGTGGTCTTGGTTTGGTTGATCTCCTGCAACTTTTGATTGGCGATCTCCAGCTTTTCTCGAACCCGGCGATGTCTTTCGGTTACACTTTGAGCCAGATACGCTGAGACGGTCATGGTAACTACAACAATAAACCAGATGGCAATCACAATCCTGATATCATCTGCCAAATGAATCTCATGAAAAAAACAGATATGGTCTACATAGATTGAATGCTCCATGAGAAGTAGACTGGAATACAATATGATAACCAGCATTGAGTACAGATATGAAAAACCACCCGGGAAAATTATGCTGGCAAGAATTATGTGAAATACATAAAAGAAAGTAAGTGGGCTTTCTTCACTTCCAGTAAGATAGACCAGCAAGGTCAGGACCAGTAGATCCATAACCATTTGAACATTTAAAAGAATGACCAGCTTGGGCATCTCCAGCCGCATTTTATCGGATGCGAAAATCAGATACACTAAGTTTAACAGGATGAGTACTCCAACAGCAACACCCATCCAAAAGATACTGGTCGGGGGTCCCAGCTTGATGGTCTTCAAAAGGACCACACCCAGGAACAACCCCAGAGCTGCAAACCAGCGTAAACGAATCAACCACTGATCCCGCCGCAGCATGGATGCTGTTGAAAATGCAGGTGTATCTGGAAATAACGTCATTTATTAAATCTTTTGGGAAACACTCCTGATAAATATTTAGAGTTTGATGTTCTGACGAACGACATCCACCAGTTTTTTCGGGTTTACCGGCTTTTCTAAAAAGTCATCCACTGGTAAAAAATCAGCATCCTTGCCAGGATCAAATTGAAAACCAGTTTGATTCCCAACTGCTGTAAGCATAACAATGGGGGTATCTTTGATGGCAGATTCTTCACGAATTTTGTAGGCCACATGAAAGCCTTCATCCATAGAAGTCATCATAACATCCAGCAAAACAAGGTCAGGGGAATCCTCACGGATTTTTTCAAGTCCTTTTTCTCCATCCTGGGCATCAATTACTTCGAATCCAGCTGCTTCCAACGTAATTCTCATGGCTTCAACCAGATCGAAGTCATCATCTATGATCAATACTTTTTTCGTCATTTTGTGTTCTCCTCCTCGGTGTGAGTGCTATACAATTTAAAACATAAGCAACTCTGACGCTCTCGAAAAACAACCCTTCGGCAAGGGCACAGAGATGCAGAATAATTATTGGATAAAACTTATCATGATCGTTTAAAATATTTAAACTTCTATGCAATCACTACAAGTATCAAGTTCTATTGTAACACGTTCAAGCTCATCACGAACTATTTTAACCGCTATTGTCAAAGCCCGTTGAACAGGTTGTGAGAGTGTAGCATTAAATTGGATGGAATCCGGCTCAATACCAATGATTTTCAAGTCTTTCGGAAGCATGTGCAAAGACTCTCCCATACGCAAAGCCTCAGCCAGTCCCAATCCATGGAGCGACATTGGATCCTGATCGAGAACCAGCTCGGCCTGTGATGGCGTAAAGCTTACCAGACCACCGGGTTCCCGCCCCATTGAGCAGGCATCTACTATAATCACCTGCCGGCGATCCTCAAAGTATTCCAGAATTCCCAGGGCATCACTTCCGGCATCCACCAGTTCCAACTCAGAATCTGGCAGCATTGAAAGTGCATCGATAAGCAGGGGACCCACGGCATCATCACCGCGCAGTCGATTGCCAACACCTATGACTGTCAATGCTGCCATTTTAATTACTCGATAAAGTCCACTTCAAGCATATGGACTGAACAGGAAATGCAGGGATCATAAGCCCGAACCAACATTTCCAGAGCCAGCGTTATCTCGGCTTTACTCTTGTTAATAATCTCAGGAACCAATTTCAGCATGTCATTATCAATGTTAGCCAGGTTTTGACCTGTGGGAATTACACAGTTGGCTTTGATGATATTGCCCTTGTTATCATAGGTATAATCATGAAAGAGAATACCGCGGGGTACTTCATTGGAGCTGATACCACGACCATAGCGAGTGGGAGTCTGGTTTGGTTTCTCATTTTTGAGACCATCATCAATCAGTTTATCAATGATGCGAACACTATCCAGGATACAATGAACAGCTTCAACGACCTGAGCAATCGTATTCATGTAGGGATTGTGACAGTTAGGCTTCAGACCCATGGCTGCTGCAGCTGCAAGAGCTTCTTCACCTAATTGAGCGCTGTTATTGTTCCAACGTGCCAGGGCGCCTACAAAATAGGAGTTCCGGTTGTGTTTGGCATGTTTGGAAGTGCTGTGATTAACGACAAACTCATTGGTTACATCCAGATAATTCTGGACCGGGATTGCCCCGCTATCTGATGAGAAAATATCACCTTCATAGAAGGCGTATTCGTCTGCATTTTTCAGAGATATATATTCTGTTTCCCGTTCAAACTGAGGAATTGCTCCTGCCAGGGCTTTCATGGTTTCCACCGTTTCCAGACCATCTGGCAAGGCCTCTTCCAGAAGTTTGCGCTTCAGCTCAAGGAGCTCAGCTTTTTCCGGAATACGGGTAAATCCACCTGGTACCGGAGTTATGGGATGAACTGCCCGACCAGAAACAATATCACCAATATCATTAGCAACCCGCTTCATTCGTAAAGCCCGTAGAACCACATCCTTGTGGGTGGCAATGAGTGGAAATACACTGCCGGCTCCCAGAAAATCCGGTGCTGCCAGAAAGTAAGCATGGAGAATATTGGACTGCATGGTAGCACCATGAATCAACAGTTTCCGCAGTAATCTGGTTTGCTCTGAGATTTCAAGACCCAGAGCATCTTCGGTAGCTACCAGAGAGGTTAATTGGTGACCAAGAGAGCAAATACCACAAATTCGGGAAGTGATAATGGCAGCTTCATGAAAACTGCGGCCCTTCACCATTGCTTCAAAAAAGCGGGGTGGCTCAACAATGCTTAGATGGGCTTTTTCCAGAACGCCATCTTTCATATTCACCACGATATTTCCATGACCTTCCACACGGGTCAGGTGATGGACTTTGATGTTTAGATCACGACTCATAGTTGAACCTCATTTGAATTGTAGAGCTGCATACGTTTTTTGGCTTCATCCAGACTGATTCCATGGCTGGTCATCAAATCCAGCATCCCATCCATGTTGGGATTATCAACTAACCCCCGACATCCAGTACAAAACTGACCAAGACTGGGACAAATAGCGCCACATCCCCCCCGGGTGATGGGCCCCAGGCATACCATGCCTCGGTTGTAGAGACATTCATTTTCACTCAGCTTGCACTCAACACAGACTGGTGATCCATATTTCGGGGGTTCTTTTCCCATAACTAAAGAAATGAGCAGTTTAAGAAAATCCTGCTGTGTCATGGGACAACCGCGAACTTCATAATCCACTTTGACTACGGCTGAAACGGCCATTGCTGGTAAGGTGGCAAATAGATATTTGTCATCACCGTAGACAGTTTCACGGACGTCATCAATGGGATGCAGATTTTTCATGGCATTTACACCACCATTAACGGCACATGATCCCAGGGCAACCAGGATCTTGGAACGTCGCCTGATATCATGAATTCTTTCCACACAGGAAGGTGAGGAAATGGAGCCTTCAATAAAGGCAATATCATAGAAATCAGCCTTATCATCCATGGCTTCGCGGAATTCAACAATATCGACATGTTTCAAAATATCCAGCAGATCATTTTCCAGGTTAAGCTTATTAAGCTGGCACCCTTCACAACTGGTAAAATCGAAGAAAGCAACTTGTGGTTTCATTACAGGGCCTCCTCCAATGGTTTGATATCAGCGTAATTAAAGACTGGACCATCCTGACAGCAGTACACACCATTAATCTGACAATGTCCGCATTTACCCACTCCACATTTCATGCGACGTTCCAGGGAAACGTAGATATGATCATCAGCCATTTGTTTAGATTTGAGTGACATGATCACAAATTTATACATGATTGGTGGTCCTGTAATGGCAGCAATCGTTGTATTAAGATTTAACTCCAGACCAGGGATTAATGTGGTGATCACACCTGTATTTCCAGTCCAGGTTTCATCTCCCTGATCAACAGTTACGTGAAATTCCACATCATCTCTGGCAGTCCAATTCGCCATCTCTTCTTTGAAGAGTAATTCAGCAGGTGTTTTGGCACCATACAGAATGATCAGACGGCCGAAATCTTTTCGATTATCCAGAACATAGTTAATTAAAGAGCGTAGTGGAACCAGACCGATCCCACCGGCAATGATCAGAATATCCTTACCCAGAAATTGCTCAATGGGATACCCCTTGCCATAGGGACCGCGAATTCCGACCAGGTCTCCCACATCGTAACTCTTAAGCACATTGGTCAGATTACCAACCTGGCGGATACATAATTCGAAGCGGCCCTTTTTGCTGGGAGAGCTGGAAACAGAAATAGGGGCTTCTCCAACACCAAAGACGGATACCTCTACAAATTGTCCGGGACTATGCCCCAGATCCTGTCCAGCTGGCATTTCCAACTCATACCATTTCTCCATGTCGGTGATCTGTTTAGCCTGAGTCACCTTACACATGGCTGGATAATAGAGATCCTGGGCTTCCTGTGGTTTAACATCTTCAAAGCGTTTCATAATGACCTCCCCTCCCTTAAACCAGAACGCGCTGGTGGTGTTGAGCTTTTTCATCTTCCTGAATGAGCTCATTTACAATATCGGGTAATGAGATGCCTGCAGGGCAGAATGCCGTACAACGTCCACATCCAACGCACCAGGGCAAGCCTTCTTCATCTGTGATGTATTTGAATTTGCGATACAGACGATGACGGGTTCGATTCATTGTTTTTTCTCTGAAATTCTCGCCTCCAGCAACTTCCGCAAAAGTGCTGAGCATACAACTGTCCCAACTACGTTCACGCTTACCATCTTCAGCAGTGATCGAGACTTCATCATTCACATCAAAGCAAAAACAGGTTGGGCATGTGAGATTACAGGTGCCACAACTAACACAACGTGATGCAACTTCGGCCCAAACTTCAGAATGATAGGCGAATTGAAATACACGGGGAAGTCGGTTGTAGTGATAGCGAATCTTTTTCTGGAAGTGCCGCCCCTCAACTATTTCAGCTTCTGTCGTTTTTAGCTTGTCAAAACCCTGAATAAGTGATCGTCCATTTTCGGTTAGAACATAAAGTTGATAATCACCTTCTACTTCATTGAGGAAAAGATCAAAACCCTCCATTTCCTCAATAGCGATCCCCACACTCTCAGAAAAGTGAAACTCATCCGGATTAAAAGAAATCCCAATAAAACGGGATTTACGTCGCCGTTTCAAGTAATTTGATTCCGCATTTCCGGAAAGCATACTGTGGTCAAGCCTGAGAATAGACTGCATCTCATAACTATGTACTGCAAAAAAAACTCGCGGTTCAACCGGAACTTTAACTGGACTACAACTCAAATCCTTGATGGAGAAATCCATGAGCTTTTCAATCGGTGGTAAAAAACTCTTTTTCAGGGGTAACAAGGTGCGGTTATAATCCAGAATAACCTCACTACTATCCCTAACGGTTTCAAACGAGTACGAGACATCCCCTTTTTTATGGGGAGCGATGACCTCACCAAAAGCCCCTAGATGGTCGATCAGGGCTGAGACATCATTTTGTAATAGCGAAAAACACTCCATGATGGCATCCTTGCATATTTGATCGGTTAATAAATTGAGTCACATTCATTTATTCTGACAAATGCAAAGCACATGCCAGTGGCCGCTATTCCTGGTGTCAATACTTCAGAATATCAAGCATGGTTGCTTAAATCATTAACTCATTTTGTAAATGGGTGTCATATAACAAAATCATGTAATAGTTGTTATTTTGTTTTGCAGCTATTGCTCAAACAGAGTCTATTATACCATTTTCAGTTCTAAAGTGGCATCAGCAGCCCACGACTTAAGAGGCTGTGTGAAAATACAATATCAAGCAGAGATAGTAATGGAATAGCAAAACTGAGGATAATAACAAATAATCGATGTATCCTGTTGTTATTGTTATCAGTAGCCCCGGGTTTCAACCCGGGGGATTGCGAAACATCCACCAGATTTGGCTGTGTAAAAACGGGTT
>JAOZSM010000339.1:1501-2709 GCA_029939675.1 Fidelibacterota bacterium | reverse complement strand
CACACGACTTAAGTCGTGGGCTACTGAAGGATTATATATCCAGAAACCGTTTTAACGGTTTATTGGGGAGTCAAAAGTCAGACACTTATTAGAGTGAGAGATAAAATTTCATGAAAATGGAAATTATTATGAAGAAACCTTTGTTTGTCACCCTGTCGAAGATCCCGACCATAGCGTCAGGGACTGGAGCTGAAGGAGATAAGAATACGCAAAATCCCTTGGTAATCCTTCAGGCCTTAGTGGCAAAAAATATCTATCTCTGGAGCTGTGATGAACAAAATACTTATAGTTGATGATGAGATCAAACTGCGTAAAGAAGTCCGGTATATCTTGGAAGAAGAAGGATATGCTATAGATGAAGCGGCTGAAGGCCACGAGGCTCTAAACAAACTAACCCATGATAAATTTGAGATCATACTCCTGGATATCAATATGCCGGGTATGTCTGGAATTGAGCTCATTGATAAGATTAGAGAATTGGATCCTGAAGTTCCCATTATCATGATCTCAGCCTATAGTGATATAGAGAATGTCGTAGAATTAGTTAGAAGTGGTGCCCTTGATTTTATTGAAAAGCCCTATCGGGAAGAGCGCCTGTTAATCTCTATTCAGAATATTCTTGAGAAGCAGGCACTCACACAGGAAAACAAAGTCCTCACACAGAATAATAAACAACTCCGTAAACAGATCATATCTGGTCAAAAATTGATCGGTGATACTCAGGTCATGCTGGACTTGAAGCATAAGATCAAGCAGGCCGCAGAACACGATGTATCGGTCCTTATCACAGGTGAAACAGGAACCGGAAAAGAATTGGTTGCTCAGGCTGTTTTTGCCAGCAGTGATCGCTATGGAAAAAAGCTGCAGACATTGAATTGTGCTTCCATCCAGGAAAATCTGATCGAGAGTGAGTTGTTTGGACACAAAAAGGGTGCTTTTACTGGTGCGGATAAGGATCGTGAAGGGCTTTTCAAAAATGCCAATGGTGGGACCTTATTTTTGGATGAGATCGGGGATATGTCACTGCCGACTCAGGCAAAAGTGCTGCGAGCTATCGAATCAGGTCGCATACAGCCAGTGGGAGCAGATCAGGAGGAAGTTGTTTCTGTTCGGTTGATTGCCGCCACAAATAAGAATCTGGAAGAGGAAATTAAAGCAAAACGTTTCAGGGAGGATCTGTATTATCGCTTGGATCACTTCAGGATCGA
>JAOZSM010000339.1:0-1491 GCA_029939675.1 Fidelibacterota bacterium | reverse complement strand
TTTCCATACAGAGGATATCCCGGATATGACAGAGGTCTTTATAAAAAATTTCTGTTTCAAGAATAATATTCCAATAAAACAGCTTAATAAGCATGCATTAGATCTGTTAGGTGAATACCAGTGGCCGGGAAATGTCAGAGAGCTTAAGAATGTCATTATTAAACTGATTACTCAGTCGGAAGATCAGGTGATTACGAGCAACAATGTGCAGATGGTATTGGGTAAGGACAATCATTCGGCTTCTGCTTCAGTATCAACGGCTTCATTGCGGGAAGCCACGGATTCATTCCAGCGTAATCTGATTCTGGATAGACTGCGACAATACGATGGAAATGTCACAGAAACGGCCAGGGATCTGGGGGAGAACCGGTCGCATTTTTACCGGCGGTTAAAGAAGTTGGGGATTAGTTAGTGTTTGTCTATAGACTCAATAATAAAATCGTTGAAACGGTTACCAGGTATAGCAGGGTACCAGAAACCCACGACTTAAGTCGTGGGCTGCTATGCACTTGTGAGCCTTTAATCGTTTTAACGATTTATTACGTTACATGAACTATACAATAATATTTACTTGTAATAAACGATAAATATCAGGGCCATTCAATTTTACCTACATCAGGGGATCTCAGATGAAAAAAGCTTTTGGACTCATCGTACTACTCATAGCTACTCACATCTATGCAGCAGAAATATCATACTTCAAGATACTTAATGGGGACCATGTTAATCCCAATGATCCCATCCATATCGAGGGATTCATTGATGGTGATTTCGGAGCTGAGCAGTTTTTTATAGATGAAGAGATAACTCGTATAATCACCTACGTTCAAGTCTATCGTGAAGTTTTTCTTTTTTCTGATGAATTGATGATGACCTACGCAATTAAATATTCATTTGATGATGGCTCTGGAACTGGTGATATTCAATCAAACCCATTTGATGAAACTAGTACTTCAATAAAAATCCCCAGCCATGTCTGGAGTGATTACGATGGGAATATTGCACAATATACCTTTAAGTCTGGCATGCTGGAGGAGTATGAATACTATACCCGTCGGCTTGGTGTAAACGGACAACATCCCTTAGGCGTTCAATTGATGAATCATCAGTTGCCAGTCGGATCACAAAAATATCATCTAAAAGTCCATACCAACTACTCAACAGCAACCCAAGACTTTTTCACAGATTATGTAACCTCAAATTCATTTGTAATCGATAATGGCCTTTCAATTGTTACTGATTATTACTCCACTGGCACCCAAAAATACGAAACTCTGCGTGAATATTCCTATGGTGCTGATCAGGCTATAGAAGACTGGTCACCCTTTGGTCTGGCTGAATTAAGGATCCATGGGCAATGGGATTCAATCGATCGTGTAATTGGTGCCAAACTACTTGTACGACTCAAAGATATCGATGAACCCAAAGAAGTATTAATCAAAGATCAGGACGATATTCCAATCGCCCACCTGAACATGGTGAGCAGCAATT
>JAOZSM010000106.1 GCA_029939675.1 Fidelibacterota bacterium | reverse complement strand
TGATCGAAGGACATGGTGCCCAGTCAAGCACACTCAGAGAAGCTCAAGTTGAAATAGCAGATCTTTTTTTGGCAGTGACTCGGATTGACGAGATCAATATTGTGGCTTCCATGAAAGCCAAGAAAATGAATCCCAAGGCCAAGATTTTGGCTCGCGTTCGCAGTGAAGATTATCAAACGCAGGATGCCTTGCTGGATTTGAAGGAACTGGGGATCGAAAAGGTAATTAACCCGGAACAGATTGCTGCTCGCGAAATTCAGCATTTGATTCAACATGCAACCGCCCAGGAGATTATGACTTACAGTCATGGTCGGGTCTATATGGTTGCTCTGACCCCGACTAATCAATGTGAACTGATGCATAAATCACTTCGTAATCTTGGCCAGACCTATACCCAGCTACCTTTTCGGACTGTGGCCATTGACCGAGATGGTGAAACAATCATTCCTGGTGGGGATCATGTATTTAAGCCTGGCGATAAAATATTTGTAGTTTGCCTGAAAGAAAAATTGAAAGAGATGTACCGGCTTTGCGGATTCAAGCAGAAGAAGCAGATCAAGACAGTTATCATCATGGGTGCTGGCAAGTTGGGCCGGATAGTTGCCCGCAACCTGAAGGATCAATTCAGCATCCGTCTGGTGGATCACCGCAAAGAGAAACTGCTCAAAGCTGCCAAGGAATTGCCCGATGTACTGTTGCTCCATGCTGATGGTTTGGATGTCGATTTCCTTGAGAGTGAAGGGATCAGTGATTATGATGCGCTGATCACATTGACAGAAGATGAAACGACCAATCTGTTCGCCGGACTGATCGCCAAGAAAGTGGGCGTTGATAAGGTCATCGTCCATATTAACTCACCTGATTATATCCCTCTGGTCAAAGGCCTGGGAATCAACTCTGTTGTCAGTAAGAATCTTTCCACCGTAGATGCATTTATGCGTTATGTGGTGCGGGGTCAGGTTCATTCAGTTATGATGCTGGAAGGAATTGACA
Source organism: Fidelibacterota bacterium (assembly GCA_029939675.1). GTDB lineage: Bacteria > Fidelibacterota > UBA8477 > UBA8477 > JABMPR01 > JABMPR01. Next base: position 9,242 of record JAOZSM010000106.1, on the reverse strand, counting down.
CAGAGGTGATTGAATTATCACCATCTCCCGGGAGCAAAATCATTGGTATTCCCCTCCAGGACGTTGATTTTCCACCCAATGCAGTAGTTGGTGGGATTATCCGTTCTGATGGAGAAGAGATTGCCTCGGGAAAGAGTATTATTCATGCCGGAGATCGTGCTATTGTATTTGCCAGAGCAGCCAGAGTGAATGATGTCGAAGCACTTTTCAACTAAACGTTTCAGTGTGCTGCCCACCCTAAATGTGTTGGCAGCACTGACACTGTTTATCGGAATATCCATGGGGTTTTCCCTGCTGGTTTCGTTGGTTTACAAGGACGGGGATACCCTGGCCTTGTTTGAAGCAATGGTTATCACATTAGCTGTTGGTGGTTTTGGCTATATTTTAACCCGGCATACTCATGTACTTGCTCCTCGTCAGGTATTTCTAAGTGTTAGCTTGAGTTGGATATCTGCTTCACTTTTTGGAGCTTTACCCATGTACTTTGCTACGGATTTCGCGTACACAGACTGTTTCTTCGAAGCGATGTCTGGGTTCACAACTACGGGGGCCTCAATTGTGAGCGATATTGAGAGCCTGCCGCATGGTATTCTGTTTTGGAGAAGTTTTACTCACTGGTTAGGCGGTATGGGAATTATCGTTTTTACGGTTACAGTCATGCCTCTGGCCGGTCGAAGCGGCACTCTGCTTTTTGCTGCTGAAGCACCCGGACCAGTCAGCGATAAGATTACACCGCGTATCTCTGAAACAGCGAAAATACTATACTATGTTTACGCCCTTATTTCACTGCTTGAATTCCTGTTGCTATGGTTGGGACCAATGGATTGGTTCGATTCGGCCTGTCATACATTTGGTACCATGGCTACCGGTGGTTTTTCAACAAAAAATACATCCGTAGCATATTTCGAGAGTGCCTATGTTGATTGGGTGATCATCATTTTTATGGTTTTGGCTGGCACCAATTTTTCGCTGCATTATTTTGGTCTACACGGCAAATTTTACCGTTATATCAGAAGCCGGGAGTGGCAGTTCTGGATGAGTATTATGGGCGTGGCCGTGATCCTTTTGGTAGGCGATCTATATTTTTCAGCCTACTATCAAATCGATAATGGAACGATTCAAGCTCTCAAGGCTGAGCCCCTGCGGCAAATCGTTTTTCAAGTTGTTTCAATCATTACTACAACAGGCTTTGCAACAGCTGATTTTGAACAATGGTCTAACTATGCCCAGTTTCTACTCTTCGGTCTTATGTTTGTAGGGGGTATGGCTGGGTCTACCGGTGGTGGTATTAAAGCCATCAGAATTTTACTATTCACCAAGATGGCCATCACGGAGTTACGGCGTATGATCCACCCCCGTGCCTATCTGCCCATCAAACTTCGGAATCAATTTGTAGATGATGATGCCATTCGTAACACCACTACCTTTTTGCTGTTTTTTATGGTCATTTTTGTGGGTCTTGCCTTTTTCCTGACGGGTTTTGGACATGATCTGGTTACCAGCACCACTGCCTCAGTTTCAATGTTGTGTAATATTGGTCCCGGGTTGGCAGATGTCGGACCCACAGATAATTACTCATTCTTCAGCGATATGGAAAAATGGGCGATGGCTTTTGTGATGATGCTGGGTCGTCTGGAAGTTCTCACAGTTGTCGTACTTTTTAATCGTCATTTTTGGAGGTCATAATGGATTTTGTCAAAGTAGAGATCAATGCTGGGATTGCCCGGGTAACCATCGATCGCCAAAGCAAATTGAATGCTCTGAATGGGCAAGTGCTTGATGAGCTGGAAGCCTGTTTTTTGGATCTGAAGGAGAATCCAGAAGCGCGTGTAATTATTGTAACTGGAGCGGGTGATAAATCCTTTGTTGCTGGTGCGGATATCAGTCAATTCCCCTCTTTATCACCTGCAGAAGCCCAGGCTTTTTCGGTTCGCGGGCAAGCTGTATTTTCGCTGATAGAAGCAAGCCTAAAACCAGTTATTGCAGCGGTAAATGGTTTCGCATTGGGTGGTGGCTGTGAACTTGCATTAGCCTGTCATCTTAGATATGCAGCAGAAAATGCGCTATTTGGCCAACCGGAAGTTAAGCTGGGAGTGATCGCTGGTTATGGCGGCACCCAACGCCTGCCCCGTTTGGTTGGAACAGGACATGCTCTGGATCTACTCCTGTCAGGTAGAATGGCAAAAGCCGATGAAGCACTTAGCATGGGTTTGGTTAATGCTGTATTTCCTCAAGCTGAACTCCTTGAAAAGGTCCATGAAATTGCTGGAGTCATTTTGGCTCAAGGCTCTCAGGCCCAGGCCTATACACTGAAAGCTGTCTATGAAGGAGCCGGAAAATCTATGGCTGCTGGTTTAGAAATTGAAGCAACCGCTTTTCGAGAAGTATTTAAGACAGAAGATCGGATTGAAGGTGCCACCGCTTTTCTGGAACGAAGAGCACCTGAATTCAAAAATCGCTAAACTCTGCATTCATAATGTCTCAGAAAAAACGTAGATTTGCACTCTATGCCCAGGACTATCTGCATGCCCTGGGAAGTAAAACTGCTAACGGTTTAATCCGTTTTCGTCAGGATGAAATCCAGGTGATCATCGATGGCAGCCAAGCCGGTAAGACGGCCCAGGATGTTCTGGGCTATGGCGGATCGATCCCCATTGTTGCTCACATGAGCGATGCTCTAAAATATAATCTGGATACACTGGTTATTGGAATTGCACCCATTGGGGGGGCCGTCAACCCGACCTGGCTGCCTGAGATCAAACTGGCCCTGGAAGCTAACCTGGCAGTTTGGGCCGGCTTGCATCAGTTTCTGGGTGATATTGAAGAATTACAACCTCATCGGCATTTGATCTGGGATGTGCGCCGACCACCAGCAGGACTTAAAGTTGCGCAGGGGCATTGGAAAAAACGTCAATCCAAAGTACTGCTTACTATTGGTTCAGACTCCAATGTAGGAAAAATGACCACAGCTCTAACACTTCAGCAACATCTTATCGCCATCGGCTTAGATTCCGTATTTGTGGGGACAGGTCAAACAGGTATGATGATTTCAGGCCGTGGGGTTGCAGTAGATGCAGTGATATCTGATTTTATCAATGGTTCCATTGAGGCTGAGATAGATAGGGTTGACGGTCAGGCACCCCTGATCATCGTGGAAGGCCAGGGAGCTATCACTCATCTGGGGTATAGTGGTGTAACCCTGGGACTGATTCACGGTTGTATGCCGGATGCCATGATCCTGGCCCATCAGCCCAGCCGCTTGACCGATGACTATGATCATCCGTTACCAGACCTAAAAACGGTGATTGATTTGCATGAAGCATTATTAGCCCCCTTTAAATCTGCTCAAGTCCTGGGGGTCAATCTATATTCCAAGGATATGAGTACGGAAGCTGGTCAGCTTGAGTGCCAGAAAATATATCAAGAGATTGGCTTGCCAGTAGAGGATATGGTGCGGGCACCCAAGAGAATTATTGCTGAGCAGGTGATGAGCGCTCTTTTTGCTGAGCATGTGGGCTAGAAATTGATGGTTTTACAAAATTTGCCTCTCGCAGAGATCGCAGAGACGCAAAGTGTTGATAAATAAGAACGTACGAATAACATGGGACGGTTTAATAGATCGATGCTGTATTCTAAATTGTAACAGACTTAGACTCGATTATTTAAAACCTTTCATGGATTTCATGATGATAATCAAACTTGATATGAGTAGATAACCAATAATCTCAGCGTGCTTTACGGCCTTGCGGTTATTTCAAAAGAATTGTGAGAAATTAAATATGGCACTTTCCCTGAAATGGTCCATCAAACGAATCACCACCAAGTTTGAGTTTAAAATTGCCCGCAGCGCCGAGAGCTATTATGATGTAGTGATTCTGGAATTAAGTGACGGAATAAATACTGGCTATGGTGAGGCGGCTCCCTCCAAACGATATGAGAAGGGACCTGAAGCAATTCTAGCCCTCATAGAGGCTAATAAACACCAAATTTTGAGCTTGTCCGTGGAAGATTATGAGACACGTCAGGCTGCCCTGGAAAATATGTTTCCCCAAAGCTATGCTTTACAAGCTGCTCTGGATACTGCCTTTTGGGATCTGCATGGACGCCAGGTTGGCAAACCTTTATGGGAGCTTTTTAAGGCCAGTCAGGAGCTGGTCACATCCTCCTATACCATTGGAATTTCAGATCTTAGTGTTATTCCTGAGAAGCTCAAAGAGGCCACGCCCTATCCGTTGCTCAAGATCAAGTTGGGTACCGATTATGACCATGATATCATGCGGGCGATCCGGGCCGAAACAGATAAAGTCCTGAGAGTGGATGTTAATGAGGGCTGGAAAACACTGGATGATGCCAAACGGGGAACAGAATGGCTGGTCCAGGAGAATGTGGAATTTTTGGAGCAACCCATGCCTGCTGATCAACTGGATGACATTGCGAAATTAAGAGAATTTTCACCACTCCCTCTGGTTGCTGATGAGAATTCAGTTCGACCGGAAGATGTTCCAGGTCTGGTAGGTGCCTATGACGGTATCAATATCAAATTAATGAAGTGCGGAGGGCTTAGTAATGCTCTGAAAATGGTTGAATTATCCCAGAAACATCAATTTGATATCATGCTGGGCTGCATGGTAGAGACCTCCATCGGTATCTCAGCCATGTCCCAATTGGGCTCTTTTGCCCGCTGGCTTGATCTGGATGGTAATGTTTTGCTGGCAGATGACCCTTATAAGGGTGTTGGCAATGCAGCAGGGGAGATCATCCTTTCTAACAAATCCGGATTGGGTGTTGAACTCAGATAATTATTAAATGACCCATTATTCGTCTTTCTGAGCAGAGGTGCAGGGTCACATTAACAAACTATGAATGCAGGAGTTAACCTTGATAACAAATTCAAGAATCATCCTTATCAGTATTGCTACGATGATATTTGTAAGTTGTTCTACCCATTCCCCCCAAACTGCCACAGTCCTTCCCAAACAAGAATTCAGACGCAGTGCTCAACAGCAGGTAGCCTTTGAGATTGATACGCTTTTGAATCAGGCGCCGACTGAAATGGGTTGGTGGGGGGTCAAAATTCAATATGCCAATTCAGGTGAAGTATTCTATGAACGGAATTCAGCTAAAATGTTTATGCCAGCCTCCAACATGAAGATGTACACTACTGCTGCCGCACTTTGCTTGTTAAAACCCCAATACCGCTATGAAACTGACTTTGTAACGAATGGTGCCATTGATAAACAGGGGGTCCTTGCAGGTGACTTAGTCATCAAGGGTAGTGGTGATCCCACTTGGTCCTGGCGTTTCTATGATGGCAATTATGACTCTGTTATGGTTCGTTTTGTTGATTCATTGAAAGCTCAGGGAGTTACCAGGATCAAAGGTAATATTATTGGGGATGATAATGTATTTGATGATGTTTCCCGAGGATATGGCTGGTCCTGGGATGATGAAGTCTATTATTATGCAGCTCAGATATCTGGACTTTCATATAGTGAGAATTACATCGATTACACTCTTACACCTGATTCAATGCACATTGGTGAACCTGTAATCATTGAACCTCATCCACAAACGACGTACATGAATTTACGCAATGATTTGAAAACTGTGAGTAGTGATACGGCTACTGATTGGGATTATGGTCGGGATCTTGAAACCAATAATGGATGGTTTAAAGGGGAATATCGTCTTGAAAAGGGTGAAACTGAGCGAACAATTACCATTCATAACCCCACTTTGTTTACAGTTCACGTCCTAAAAGAACGTTTAGAGGAAGCCGGAATTATTGTGGATGGTGAGCCAATGGATGCAGATGATCTGACTGATTCGTTGGATTATAACAAAATGACAGGGTTATTTTCCTATTTGTCCCACCCAATGTCTGACATTATCCGCAAAGTAAATCGACCAAGTCAGAATTTCATCGCAGAAACCCTGCAGAAAACCCTTGGGAAAGAATTTGGTGAAGGAGGGTCATCCTGGGAGGGACGCAAAGTTCAGCTGACTTTTTACGATTCTTTGGGCATGGATACTCGTAATCTAAAGATACGAGATGGTTCAGGTCTATCACGCCATAACCTGGTTTCACCCAATACTTCCACCTCCCTTTTACAGATGATGTGGGATCATCCATATCGGTCTTACTATATTGAATCTTTCCCTCTCTCCGGCAGATTTGGTACTACCCGGAAGCTGACTCTGGGTACCAGTGCTGAGGCTAATGTTCGGGCCAAGACGGGAACCATTGGCTATGTGCGGTCCTTAAGTGGTTACACCTGGACCCAATCCGGTGAACCCATCATTTTTTCACTTATGGTAAACCACTATACGATACCAACATCAAGCGTAAATCTGCTTCTCGAGCGGATTGTAGCTCTCCTGTCAGATATGGAATAAATCTAATGAAAGTGACCAAGATCAGTCATGTTGCCATTGCCGGGGAAGATGCCGAACAGACCCGGATTCTCTATGAAGATATTCTGGGCTTGAATTATACAGGCTCGGAGTCGGTTAAACGCGAAGGGGTGACCACCCATTTTTTCGGTGTAGGGGAGTCCAATATTGAGTTATTGGAACCTTTGTCAAAAGATACACCTGTGGGTAAATTCCTGGAAAAACGAGGTCCAGGTATCCATCATCTTGCCTTGGAAGTTGAAGGATTAGATGACTATATCAAAAAGCTCAGGGCTGCAGATATTACTTTGCTTAGTGAAGAACCTCAGCTCGGTGCTCATGGCATGCGCATCGTCTTCCTCCACCCTAAATCAACTGGTGGAGTTTTAATTGAATTGTGTGAGAAGCGGTAATCTATTGGTCTGATCATTCGCACCCTCAATTGGAATTGTGGGCTGTATACCCAAGGTTTTACCTCTTAGAAGTCGATGACCTCATCGTGGGGGTAGTGGTATGAAATTGACTATAGTTTTAAGGTGATAAATATTGTAACATTATTTGCTTGTTAGTATCAAAAGCAAAACGATACGTTTTGTTCGTTGTTGAAAATAAAGAGAACTATTTGAAGGAGGTATTGCTCATGAATAATGTAAATCAAAATAAATTGGTAGTCCTTGATGTTAGAGCTGGTCTGGCTGTTGGTATAGACCCATTTACTGAGATCATGGCCGCCAAAGCAAAATTAGCCCATGATGAAACCCTGCAGATTATAAATACTTTTGAACCAGTTCCGTTGATCAATAAAATGAGAACTATGGGTTATAAGTCCTGGACAGAACGACCCGAAGCAGGGGTTGTCCACACATTTTTCAAAAAGGAATCGGCTGAGGAAGTAGAAAATGAATTACCTCGGGTTGAGACCGCCGATGATTCAACTTTCCAGAAAAAACTAGTCGATTATTGCAACAAAATACGAAAGATTGATGTTAGACATCTGGAAATGCCGGAACCCATGGTCAATATCCTAAAGGAGCTGGAAACCCTGGATGATGGTCATGCTCTCTTTGTTGAGCATAAACAAGTACCCCAGTTTCTTTTACCAGAATTAAAAAATAGAAATTATACTTATTTGTCCAACGAGATTGACAGCAATCAATTGCAGTTGTTGATCTTCAAAGAAAATTAAGAAGACCACCTTGAATAATCTACAAACGGATAATGCTCCTTCATTATCGGTTGTTATTCCACCCTTTATTTTTGGAGCTCTGTCTTTCTTAATTCTTACCGTTTTTATCGCTTTAACGGGGAGCGAATTACTGGGCGCTTATTTTGCAGGTAAGATGTTGGCAATCACCCATCTGGCTGTTTTGGGCTGGAGTACCATGATCGTGCTGGGGGCTCTGTACCAATTGGTTCCCGTGGTCTTTGCGGCCGGCTTATTCAGCGAAAAATTAGCCAGTGTCACCTTCTGGTCATTTGCGGTGAGTATCATATTATTGGTCTATGCTTTTTGGACCAACGCCTTTACCACTACCCTGCTGTATGCCGCCTCGCTCATGTTTAGTTCATTAGCTCTTTTTGGTTTGAATATTTTATTGTCCAAGAAAAATGGTAAACAGAATATTCAATCAAATTTTGTGACTGCAGCCGTGTTCTGGCTGTTATTAACTGCTTTACTGGGGCTCCTCATATCTTTTAATTTTAGGTATAATTTTTTCACACAGATCCATTTGAATTATCTGAAGATCCATGCTCATCTAGGTCTCATTGGCTGGTTCGTTTCTCTGATAATCGGCGTTTCATCAACATTGATCCCCATGTTTCTAGTTTCACATCAATTGGATCACAAGAAACTGACCTACTCCTTTTATTTGATCAATATTGGACTGTCTTTATTGACGCTTGACTGGTGGTTTTTGCACGGGTCTTTCTTTATTCCAGTCTATTGGTTGGCAATATCGGCAGGTGTCATATTCTATTTGATGTTTGTCCGGGAAGCTTATCTGAAAAGACTGAGAAAAGATCTGGATACTGGGATGAAGTATACAATGATTTCAGTATTGACTATGCTGGCACCTATCCTGATCAGCCTCCTCATCATGCTCAAGGCAGATTTTGGCAATTCTTTTCAGCTGCGGGCAACAACCCTGTATGGTTTTTCCATTATTTTTGGTTTGATTACACCCATTATCCTGGGCCAGACCTACAAGACGTTGCCATTCATTATCTGGTTACACAAATACAAAGAATACGTCGGCAAATACAAAACACCATTGCCCAAAGATTTATACTCAGAACTGATTGGTAAAATACAGATCGCTATCTTTTACACATCCGTATTAATTTTCACCGGAGCATTGCTGTTTCAGAGTTCTGTGATGATCACATTGGGTAGCTATCTATTGGTTTTAGTGGCAGTTCTGTATAATGTTAATGTCTATAAAATTATTGCTCACAAAATAAGCATGGAAAGAATTGGATCATGATTACAACTGAAGAGATTAAAACGATTGAAGCAGAACTGGAACAAATTCTCTATGGCGTCATGGACCCGGAGATCGAGATCAATATTGTAGATCTAGGTTTGATCTACTAGCTGGTGTATGACGGTGAAGTGAATGTGGAGATCAAGATGACCCTTTCAACACCGGCTTGCCCCCTGGGAGATGCCATCGTTATGAATGTCAAACAGTCCATCCAAAATGTTCACCCTGAATTTGATGTAGCTGTTGAGATCGTTTTCACACCACCCTGGAATGCTGGATTGATCAGCGAAAAGGGCAAATTAATGTTGGGGATGTAGGTAAGTTTTAAAAGTTAAAAGTTAAAAGTTAAAAGTTAAAAGTTAA
>JAOZSM010000105.1 GCA_029939675.1 Fidelibacterota bacterium | reverse complement strand
CCATTGATCTGTAAAGCCCCCTTTTTGACATGTTTATGTGTTAAGCCAATATCACCTATGCACAGGATACATCAAATCTTTTTTTCTGCTGACCGGCACTTAACCAGAGCAGTGGGCTTCGACTGGGCTCAGCCTTCTTGGAAGAAAAGGACATTGAGCTTGGTCGAAATGACCGATGCTTTACCGAGGGGAAGGGCTTCGGCTGGGCTCAGCCTCCTTGGGGATTTTTAATGCTTAACGAGTTGCGCTACCGTCTCAATATGCGTGGTATGTGGAAACATGTCTACCGGCTGAACACTGATTAACTCATAATCGGTCTCACAGAACAGTTTCAGGTCTCTAGCCAGGGTTGATGGATTGCAGGAAACATAGACCAGGCGCTCAGGAGCAACCCTGAGAATATCATCTACGACATTCTGGTGTAAACCAGCTCTAGGGGGATCAACTACAATCACATCTGCAGGCTCGATCTTCGCCGTGGTTTGGGATAATACATCTTTTAGGTCACCCAGGACAAACTCAACGTTCTTGACACCCTGATCTTTAGCATTCTTGCGAGCATTTTTGATAGCACTGGCAATTAGCTCAAACCCATAGACCTGCTTGGCCTTCTGAGCCATAAATAACGCTATCGTGCCTGTTCCACAGTAGAGGTCATAAACCACCTCCCCACCCTGAAGGTCAGCCCCTTTCAGAGCTTCATCATATAAACGCTCTGCCTGACGGGTATTGGTCTGGAAGAAAGCGTTGGAAGAGATCTCAAACTCTGCTGCTCCCAGGCGATCACGGATTACGCCAGGACCATGTAGGATTTCCTCTCGCTCCCCGACAGCAACATCAGAAAGCCTGGTGGTAATATTATTAATCAGGGTCGTTATTTGCGGAAATTCCTTCATAATGGCTGTTTTGAAATCATCCATACGCTGTTTATTGTAGGTTTTTGTGACCAGATTGACCATGATATGATCGGTATGCTCCCCATAGCGCAAGACCAGATTTCTGGCCCAACCTTTATGGGTCCGCGTATTATAGGGTTCCCATTTCTGCTCAGAGGCATAATTGAAGACAAACCTCAAGATCTCATTCATCACTTCTTTTTGGAGATAACAGGTATCCAGGCTGATCACCTTATCAAAGCGTCCCGGTATGTGCTGCCCCAGTCCCATGGGTCTAGCTTTATCTTCTGGATGCATCCGCCAGGGATTGTCTGTAAAGGTGAATTCCATTTTATTTCGGTAGTGAAAGACCTCCGGTGAAGGAAGTGCCTCAGGCACTTTAAAATCCTCAAAACCACCTACCCGCTGGATCAGGTCCCGTACCTGACGGGTCTTTTCCTTGAGTTGATCGGCATAGTCCAGGTTCTGAAGGCGACAACCACCACAGGTTCCAAATGCCGGACATTTTGGCTCGATCTCATTGGGTGCTTTTTCCAGGATTTCCAAAGGATAGGCCTCGGCAAAACTTTTTTTCTTTTTGAAGATACGGGCCAGTACTCGTTGACCAGGGATCACTCTTTCTACAAAAATGGCCAGACCATCAACATGGGCCATGCCTTTGCCGCCAAAAGCCAGACTTTCAATGGTCAGTTCAATATCCTGACCTTTTTTTATGGTTGGTTTGCCATCTCTAATCATCATACTCTCAATTTTTTGCCGCGGATTAACGCTGATTTACGCGGGTGGTTAGGTTTGTTTTGCTTCACAGTTGACGATCACCCCAAAAAGCCCCTCTCGCAGAGAGCGCAGAGACGCAAGGTGTTGATAATTATAAATATATCCCGTGTTCGCATAAATGGTGGTATTTATCGAACTTAGTGCGATATGCGTGTTCTGTCATATACTTTTTGCCAAGCTGTCCCAGTTTAGCCAAACTATTCTGCCATTTTTCTGGAGCACGGCTGAAATACGTCAAAATAGTTATTAACCGCCGATGATGCTGACTCCGGCGCTGGCTCCCAGGCGGGTGGCTCCGGCACGAACCATCTTTAGGGCATCCTCGCGGGTCCGAATTCCACCAGCAGCTTTGACACCCAGATCATCATTTACTACATAACGCATTAGGGATACATGCTCCACAGTAGCACCGCCAGAAGAAAACCCAGTGGAGGTTTTTACATAGTCAGCACCAGCTTCCCGACATAAAAGCGAGGCAATTATTATTTCTGCCTCAGTCAGGAGACAAGTTTCTAAAATCACCTTAAGCACCGCTTCGGGACCGGCCAGACGAACCGCTTTAATGTCCTCAAAGACATCCTGATAATTAGCTGTCTTCAATAGACCGACATTCAGGACCATATCTAGTTCCCGGGCACCCTGCTTTTCAGCCAGTTGAGCCTCGGCAGCCTTAATATCTGTATGATTGGATCCCAAGGGGAAGCCAATGACCGTACAGGTGGCAATCTCATTTTCAAGATTCTGTACACACCGTTCTACGTGTACTGGATTTACACAGACACTGGCAAATTTATATTCCCGGGCTTCCTTACAGAGTTTGTTTACGGCCGCAATTGAAGCATCCGGCTTAAGCAATGTATGGTCGATCATCCCCGCCAGCAGATTCTCTGCCGGTTCATTTCTTGAGAAAATCTCTTCATCCTGCCAATTTTCAAGCAGTCTCCGGGCTTTATTTTGATATTCTTTATTTACAACATTCATAGCCTCTCCTTTTCGACTAGGCAAAATAGTCTGCTTATGGCTGCATCAAACAGGCTAATTGTTTTTCTTTAAACCCTGGGCTAATTACTGAGATTAAAGGGGTATGATAGTATTTTTTAAAATGGAAAATTAAATTCTCGAGTCCAAGTATACGCTTCTTTGGAGCTTCACCGCTCAAGCTGATGAACATAGTTTCATACGGCTATCCTGGGCCAGTTTAATAACACTTTATTGCCAATGTTTGATGGAATTTGCATAATATTCCAGTAGCACCCGGGTACTTGGTGTAACTTTTAACAGGTTTTTTTCTTCCGTGACCATTCCACGGCCAATCAAGAGACTCAGTGCGTTCGTCAAGACACCCTCACTGGCGCTGGCGGCAATATTGATGGGGGCACCTTTGGCTTTTAATTCATTAATTCTCTGGATCGCCTGAGACTTCAAATCAAGCTCACTTTTCCAGATAGCCTGATTGATGAGGAGAATTTCAGCCATAAGGGCAATCGGCAGGATGGGCACCACGGCACTAATATCTTTCATGAGCAGGTCTGCCAGTTGTTTGACTTGCTCAAATCGCGCGGCCTGCTCGTACTGGCTAAAATCAATCTTATTTGCGGCACAGTACTCCTTAACCGAAACAGGAGGACCAAAATTAACACTGGCATAACCAAAGCGGCTCCAGCGATTTTTTCGTGACAATATTAAGGTCTTATATAAAAAACCCAGGCTGGTTTTAATAACAAACCACATACTACGTTTAGGAGCCTCAGCATCCAGGGCTCTGGTTAAACTGCGATCCTCAATAACGCGGTCATAGTTTATACCAACCGGCACAAAAACGATATCCTTGTCAAACTCCGGATGGAAATCCCTGAGCATATAATCCACGAATCCCAGGCGAGGCTCGCCAAAAAGACCATCTTTGGTTAAGCCTCCTTCCAGGAAAACCGCCTGACAAACACCCGCTCGGGTAGCCAGATGAACATAGCGCTCCAGAACTTTGCGATACAGGGGATTGCCTGAGTTCCGCCGGACAAAAAAGGCGCCCATTGATTTAATTAACGATTGGAGGGGCCAGATCTTAGCCCATTCACCCACAGCATAGGATAAGGCTGTTTTTTCCGCCACCAAAAATGAGACCAGGATGTAATCCATATTGCTGCGATGATTCATCACAAACACCACGGAAGTTCCCTGGGGGATATTTTTTAAACCATCGTCATCAAAAAAACCAACCCGCACCCGATAGATCAAACGAGCAGCTTTGCGGGCCAGCCAGTAACCAAGCCTGAAATACACATAAGCGTTGAAGGATGGAACAATTTCGCTGGCATACTGCTTGGACTTTTCCTGGGCAATGGCCATGGGCATTTCATTTTCAGCCGCATACAGTTTAACAGCCTCGATAACCTGATCATCAAAGACCAATTGATCGATAAGGCCCTGTCGGCGAGTTAACTGGAAGGGTCGAATCTCAAGATCAAGACGACTACTGACCTCCTCCATAACCTTTTTAACCCGCCGGCGTAAAACCCAACGCAAGCTGGGCATTAACAACCGATCAAGCACCATGACCGCCGCAAACAGTACGATAATGATAAAGGACCAGACAGGAAGAGTGATGTAATTATCCAAAATAGCTCCTGCCAATATTATAAATGGTGGCTACAGTTGAAACAACAGCAACCACTGATGACACCCCCATACTTTGTGCTAAGGATTCAAATACTTAACGGGTATCAATTATATCAGGAATTTTTTGGGACTTTTAACAGATCCTGATATATGCCTGGTTTGGATCCTTCAATAATGGTTGCCCCAACGGCCTTTGCATAAAATTCACTGGGACCTGTTGCACCGATGATCGCATAACCATACCCCTGGGCGGCCATTGCGTGCAGGCTTGCCAGGAGCAAAGCCTTACCGATACCCAGGCCGCGCTGTTCTTCAGCAACACCGGTAGGGCCAAAAAAGCTTTTGCAGGTACTGTTGTAGCAGGCAAAACCGACAATATGTCCGGCTTTTGTTGCAATAAAACAGGCCACCGGCTGTTGACTAAAAGCAACATCACATTCACTGGCCCAGACGCTTCCGAAATTTTCTTTGACCCAGTCTACTACAGCATGTTTCTCATAGGGCATGGCCGCACGAATGATATAGCCCTGCGTTTTTAGTTTTTCCGTAATGGTCTCAGCTTCTGGTAATTCATATAGTTTAACCAGCATATCAGACATAATATTTTGACCTCCATTTATTGACCTGGTGTCAGGGAATTTGGCAAACAGCTCCAGTTTTAGAATATTCCTGGCATCAAATACCAGGAGCGCTTCCGGTAATCAGCCCATTCTGGATAACGGGACATGGAGCGTTCTTTCATAATAATATTTACTAAGAACAAACCGATCCAGACCCAGGCCAGAATTGCCCAGGGAATCCAATGCCAGGTCACAACAGCATAAGCACCATAGATCATCATTTCACCTAAATAATTGGGGTGGCGGATATAGCGAAACATCCCCGATGTAATTAATCCCGTTTGCTGTTTCAGGGTAAAGAACTTTTGGGCATCTGCCGTTAACATAATTGCGATACCGACAGTATGCATGGCAATGGCGACGGTAAGCCAGGTCCAGTTTGCCCCAGTATGAGCCTCACCCAGGATCGGGGATATCAACAGAAATGGAATCACCCAATAGGGTCCCAGAACGGCTGCTATAGCTACAAAAGCACCCCCAAAAGTGATTTTGACCTGCCATTTAGGATCCGGGAAAACAGCATCCTTGAGCAGCCAGCAAAAACCATAACTACCATGAAGCGCCAGATAGACCCAGGTCTGAGCAGTAAAGTTTTGATAATAGAACATCAACCCCAGAACCCAAAATGCCGTAGCTCCCTTCTGAAAATTAACCACCCAATTAAATTTCAATAGCCTGGGACCTCCCAAAAAATCTGTGGAAAACCAATTGGTTAGCTGATTAATCTTTGAAATGATATTTGTCATCATGAGTCCTTTGAATCCCACTTTATCAATTCATTCTATTCATTATTTGTATCTTTGTAGCGTTCCCGCAGGTCTTGCAATTTCTGTTTCAGGCCAAATAATGTCTGAGTATAATTGGAATCAGTGTAAACATTATTCATTTCATTGGGGTCTTGTTCCAGGTCAAACAATTCCCATTCATCATCCCGGAAAAAATGAATCAACTTATAGCGCTTGGTCCTGATACCATAGTGCCCCCGTACATTGTGCCAACCTCGTTCGTTCTCATAATAGTGATAATAAATGACCTGACGCCAATCATCAACGGTTTGGCCCTTAACAATGGAACGCAGTGAAGCGCCCTGCATTTCCTCCGGGATAGTTACACCGGCGAAATCGAGGAAGGTGGAGGCAAAATCTAGATTCATAACCAAATCCTGTGAAACCTGGGTAGCTTGAATTTCCTGGGGATAACGCATCACCAGGGGCATACCCAGAGATTCTTCATACATAAAACGTTTATCATACCAGCCATGTTCGCCCAGATAAAAGCCCTGATCAGAGGTATATACAACGATGGTGTTTTCTGTCAGGCCTCGGTCATCCAAATAATCCAGAACGCGCCCCACGTTTTCATCTACAGACAGAATGCACTTTAAATAATCCTTTAGATAGTTCTGATACTTCCATCTCAGCAACTCATCCCCGGTAAGATCCAGGGCTTTAAATTCCTGGTTCAGCTTGTCATAGTGCGCATCCCAGGCTGTTTTCTGTTCTGCCGTTAATCGATTATAGGTGTTTTCCCAGGTTTTTACGACGGTCTTGGCATAGGAAGCCTTACCACCGGTTCCTGTTTCATGATCATATGATCCTGGCTGTAGTTTGAGATCGAACGACAGATACATATCATCAATCCGCATATCTGCTTCTGAGGCTGCCTTGCGGCCACTGTAATCATCATAGAAGGTCTCCGGCAAGGGGAACTCTTCATCCGAAAAAGCGTCCAGATGTTTCAAGTTGGGCATCCAGTTCCGATGAGGGGCTTTGTGATGAATCAACATACAAAATGGCTTTGTCCTGTCCATGTTATCCATGACCTGGATCGCTTTATCCGTGATCAAGTCGGTGGTGTAGCCCACATATTGATGCTCATTTCCCTCCTCAATAAACGTGGGATTATAATACTGACCCTGGCCCTTGAGAATGTTCCACGAATCAAAACCGGTTGGGTCAGATTTCAGATGCCATTTGCCCACAATAGCCGTCTGATATCCCGCCCCCTGGAGTAATTTTGGAAAAGTTACCTGACTGCCGTCAAAGGTATCCCTGTGATCCCTAAACCCATTTAAATGCCCATATTTACCGGTTAACAAAGTTGCCCTGCTGGGGCCACAGATCGAGTTTGTAACAAAGCTATTCTCAAAACGAATACCTTCACTGGCAATTCGATCAATAGCAGGGGTCTTTATCAGCTTGCTGCCATAACAACTGATGGCTTGCTCGGCATGGTCATCACTCATGATAAAAATGATATTGGGTCTGGTTTTTTTGAGACATCCAAAAGTCATTAGGCCAGGAACAGCCAGCGCTGTTGTGCCCAGACCAACAGTTTTTATAAAGTCTCTACGGGTTGTTTTCATGTTCACCTCAACACTTTACTTTTATGATCACTCTTCCCAGCCGGCATTTATCCCGGTGCATTTATCCCATGCCATAACATTGGCAGGCGGGCGTCGGTGCTGTAATTCATGCACCATAAATTCCATGTATGGTTCAATATGCTTGAAATATTGTTGATATCCGACACACAAATAATTGAGCCCCGCCTCCCCGGCTGGCGTACTGGTGAAGCGATGCTTGGGACAACCCCCGTAGCAGGCAAACAGAAATTGACACTCCCGGCACATTTGGGACAGAGTATTACGTTTGTCCTGTCCAAATTTTAGCTGTTGGGGGGACTGTACGACCTGCTGTAAAGAATCATTCAGGATATTCCCGATCTTATACTCAGGAGAAACATAGTGGTCACAAGCAAACAAGTCGCCGTTATGTTCGATAATAGGGTCAAGGCCACAGGTCTCATTGAAAACACACAGGCTTGAGGGACGTCCAGACCAGGTTTCCAGAGCTATATCGAAATTTTGGATAAAAACCTGACCGACATCCCTCTGAACCCACTCATCAAAAATGACATTGAGGAAATTCCCATATTGCAGGGACCCCACGGACCATTCACTGAGATCATGGTTGAGGTTAGACCCTGTCTTCTCATCCATGTTTTGCTTCCGGGGAATTTCGCCCTGGCAGCCAGGTTCAGAGTCCAGCTGCTGCATGGGTAGTGGGGAGGTCATGGCTTTTTCCACAATGGGAATAAATTGCATAAATTTACTGCCACTCTCTTTTAGAAAATGATAAATATCCAGAGGGAAATTGGCATTATCATTATGAACAGCCGTAAGTGTGTTAAATTCGACCTTATGCTTTTTAAGGAGAGCCAGTCCCTGGATAACTTTTTCAAATGTTGCTTCCCCTGCTTTATCGACCCGGTACTTATCATGGTACGCCTGTGGACCATCAATTGAGATTCCCACCAACCAATTATTTTCCTTGAGAAATTCACACCATGTATCATCAAGCAGGGTCCCGTTGGTCTGCAGGGAATTATTAATTCTTTTACCCGCAGCATATTTTTGCTGAAGCTTTACTACGTCGCGAAAATAATCCACGCCCAACAGGGTTGGTTCACCTCCCTGCCACAAAAAAGTTTCAACAGAGGATCGGCTATTTTCAAGTTTTTGTTGGATGTATGATTCTAGAACAGCCCCAGACATCTGGAAGTGAGGATTTCCATTTGCTTGCTCCGGGTTAAAAAGCTGTTCCTTCTCAAGGTAGAAACAATATTTGCAATCCAGATTACACAGGGGGCCGATAGGTTTGGCGATCATTTGAACTGGTCGTATTGGCTATTTCTAAAAAGATCGACTATTCCGGTTTATCAAAATAATCCAGGACGGCCTGCATTACCCGGGCTCTACTCTTCTCAGTTGTAATGGTCTCAAAGGGAAATCCAAAAACAATAATGTCTGTCGTTCCGTTATGGGCAATGGCAGCGCTGGTATTGTTTTCAGTATATCTCAACAGAGTAACCGCTGATGAGCCGACGGGTTCAATGGCATCGGGAGATTCTACATTATAAATTTCCGGGTTATAGCTTGTGGTAAACTCAAAGGTCTTAGGGGCAGACATGAATGATTTAACCTCTGACCGGACCTCCCCGGTTTTAACTGCGTGATCCGTTCGAAAACTATATTTCAGAACCTCTTGGCCAAACTCAATATCCAAAGAATCCTGGCGGTTTTCAAAGAGATCCTGCCCTACATACGCACCGGATATAAACAAATTCCCGGATGTAGAACAATAGCGGGTCAGTTCTTTTTGTAGAGCTTTAGGGAAAGCGCGAAAACGTGGTTTCACGGCTGGCTTTGGACCTGGCGTCAACTTCTCTTCCCCCAGAATTAAATCTACATATTTGTAATCAGTCAGATCAATCTCTGCATCCATTACGGCTTCGTCGCTGGCTGAGACAAAGGAGTAACCAGCCTGCTTGATCGCTAGACCATGGATATAGGGAAAGTCAAAGGTGTTTCCAGGAATAAGGGTTGTTTCATAATCGGCGTCACTGGCTCCATGACCGGGCGCATCGTCATCCAGCCAGGGAGAATCTGCCAGAAAATCATATTGATCACCGGTAAAATCCATATTGTATTTGTCTGGAACACCCTGATCCCAAAAATTTGCGAAACCAAGATATTCAGCGGTTTCAAGCGTAGCAGGAGCTGCAATTCGATCAAAACCATTAACGATCAAAACCGGTTTTTTGTTATTATCCAGGGAACAAACGGCCAGGATTTCTGAGGGAAAGCTTTCTCCTCCATCATTGACTGCCGTTACTTTATAACTATAAATGGTACCTGGTTTAAGTTTGTCTGATTTGAATTCTGGTTGAGTAACCAAAACACCATTATTAAACCCCTGATCTGCAATCCGGGTATAGACAATATATTGTTTTGCAACGGCTGTAGCTTCCAGGGGATCCTGAGTTGGCCTCCACTTCATATTAACTTGCCCTGCTGGTGATAAGGTCGCCTGAAAATGACTTACGGGCAGAGGTTGAACCACATAATCAAGTTGATGTTGGGTCGCTAAAAATTTTAGCATAGCTTTGTAGATAGACCGGCTGGCATGAAAGCGGAAATCCGGATCCAGAGCAAATTTCATATCCAAAAAATTGTGATGTGACAAAAGCTCCAATAACGCTGCCGGAACATTAGGACGGGACGATTCACTATAGCCCTTGTCCCATAACCAGCGTCGATTCCAGGCCGGATCATATTTAGCCCGGATATCATCCACAATTTGAGTTTGCAGGATATCGGCAAAATCACGATTGGCCAGACGTGACATACCATCAGGAAAGATAATGGCATCGTCTGCATCTTCAGTACTGTAAATGGAAAGTGTGCCGATAACTGTATCATTACGGGTCCTGCCTGCATCAGTATGAAACCCCAGGGAAAGATCGATGGGGATACCCAGGCCTTTTACAGAACGATCTCGATTAGGACCAAAAGGAGCTCCTTTCAGGTAGTTAACCCACTC
>JAOZSM010000104.1:4632-10446 GCA_029939675.1 Fidelibacterota bacterium | reverse complement strand
AGCCAGGGTGGCGGAATTGGTAGACGCAGTGGACTCAAAATCCACCGGTGGCAACACTGTGGGGGTTCGACTCCCCCCTCTGGTACACGCTTTCGCTCCGTAGGAGTGAAGGCAACCGCGCCGCAGCTGAACACAGTGATGCGCAGGGGCGGGTAATCTTCACGCAATCAAAATAATTACGGAGCTTCGGCGCAACACGCCCGATACAACCAGACATGTAACCTGGTTGCAGCATTAAATCAGACTAAGCCAATATATTTTACACGGTATTCCCGAATCAAAATGTAAGTTGCAGCATGACTGATAAATTTATTCCATTACCTCAATACCACAAACGTACTCAGAATGACATGCTGCGACAGGCAACAGATTTCTATGAACAAATAAAAACACGTCGCAGTGTTAGAGATTTTTCTAGTGAACACATTGCAGCCGAAATTATCGATCAATGTATTCTCGCTGCTGGTTCCGCTCCCAGTGGAGCTAATCAGCAACCGTGGCACTTTGTTGTAATTCGGGATGCCGCTGTAAAAAAAGAGATTCGAGTAGCCGCAGAAGCAGAAGAACAGGCCTTTTATGCCGGACGAGCTGGTGGCACCTGGCTAGATACACTTAAGCCACTAGGGACTGATGCCGAAAAGCCATTTCTTGAAAATGCGCCAGTGCTGATTGCTATCTTCGAGCAAAAATATCATATTGATGCCAATAATAAGCGGATCAAGCACTATTATTCTAAAGAATCCACCGGAATCGCCACGGGCTTCCTGATCACAGCCCTACACAATGCTGGACTGGTTACTCTTACGCATACACCGAGTCCCATGAAATTTCTGACCCAAATATTAAAAAGGCCTGCTGGTGAGCGCCCGTTCTTACTTTTGGTGGTTGGATTTCCAGCGCAAGATGTGACAGTTCCAGATATTAAGAAAAAAACTTTAGACGAAATCCGTAGTCAGGTATGAGCAAGTATAAACGTAATGATTTAAAAGCTAGTATTGTATTCTTTGGCGACAGTATTACTGCTGGCAGTAAGACTATTGAAAGCCCCCTGGGTAATGGGTTTGTGTCTATGCTGGCGGCACAACTAAATTCTGTATCAGCTAGTGATCCTATTTCAGTTGTAAATTCAGGTATAAATGGAAATACAGTCCAAAACCTGCTGCAACGCTATCGTTCCGATGTCATCATTCACAACCCCGATACGATTGTCATTAAAATTGGGATTAACGATGCCTATAATGACTTCTTCTCTGATACCAGCGATAGCAGTATTCAACACTATGAAACTGATTATAGAAGGCTCATCCAGTCCTTGCGAAGTGAGTTACCTGAGTGTCGAATTCTCTTGCTGACACCCTACTATATCTCAGATTCTAAAGCTGATTTGTTTTACAAAAGAATGGCCGAATACATTGGCATAGTCAATCATTTGGGTGCTGAATTCAAGCTGTCAGTTTTCAATGTTCAAGAAGTATTTAATGCAGCAATCCTGGACAAACCTGCCAGGGCTTGGGCAGCCGATCAAATCCACCCGGTGAGCGAGGGTCACCAGCTCATGGCTCAACACATTTATGATTTCCTGCTGAAAGAACTCGTTCTGAATTAACGTCAGGTAGGCACTAATTAGTGTCTATCCTTTATGTCTAAAAACAAACCGTTGAAACGGTTATTCCTAAATATTCCGAATCAGAAACCCACGACTTAAGTCATGGGCTGCTATGCACTTAAGGATGATTATAACCATTACAATGGTTTCCAGTATTTTTGGAAACAGCAACTTTATGGACAGACACTAATTAGCTCGATCCGATTTGGATCTCCTGACCTTTGACGCTTTCATCGATACCGCCATCCTGAAAGACGATATGACCATTCACGATGGTTGTCACTGGCCAGCCCTGTGTAGTCCAACCATTAAATGGACTCCAATTTACCTTGGTGAAAAGCTTCCCGTTTTCGATCATTTTTTGCTTTTGCATATCAACCAGGACCAGGTCTGCATCAAACCCGTCACGGATAAAGCCTTTATTTTTGACCTGATATAATTCAACTGGTTTTTCGCACATCCAATTCACCACATTCTCCAGTGTACACATGCCCCGATTAGCACGATCAAGCATAAGTGGCAAGGAAGTCTCAACTCCGGGCATTCCAGAGGGTGCTTTACCAAAGGACTGTGCTTTTTCCTCATGGGTATGAGGAGCATGGTCAGTAGCAATACAATCAATCACACCATTCACAAGACCGTTCCACAGCGCTTCACCGTGTTCCATATTTCGAATGGGCGGATTCATCTGGGCATAGGCACCCAGTTTCTTATAAACAAAGGGGGCGCTGAGGAGAAAATGCTGGGGGCAGACCTCAGCTGAAATGGGAGCCTTGCCCTTCTGAATTTCCAGATATTGGACCTCATCTTTGGTTGTCAGATGGAGGATATGCAGACGACGCTGATACTTGATGGCCAGTTCAACTGCCAGAGTAGTTGACTTTAAGGCTGCATCTGGGGGCCGCACAAATTGATGATGATTAAAATCTTTTGAATTCTTATAGATTTCTCTGGCGGCATTGATAATGTCATCGTCTTCAGCATGGACAGCGATCAGGCGGGACCCATGGCCGAAAATATGATCCAGATCCTGGACATCGCTAACCAGGAGATCACCAGTAGATGAGCCCATAAAGATCTTGATCCCCGGTACATTTTTTACAGCATTTAATTCCTGGAGATTTGCATCGGTGGCACCTATGAAAAAATTGTAGTTCACAACGCACTTCTCAGCCGCCCCTCGTTTTCGTTCTGCCATTGCAGCAGAAGTGATCGTAGATGGTTTTGTATTGGGCATATCGAAAAAACTGGTGACACCGCCAGCCGCAGCTGCCATGGACCCGGTGCGAAGATCTTCTTTCCAGGTTAAACCCGGATCTCTGAAATGAACTTGTGGGTCGAGTACACCAGGCAACAGAAATAGATTTGAAGCATCTATGATTTCGCCAGCAAGTTCTGTATTGATCTGTCCCAATTGCGCGATTTTACCATCCTCAATTAGAACATCTTGTTGGACGATCCCCTGTGATGACACACACCGGGCATTCTTAATCAGGATTGGTGCTTTCATAACGACTCTCCCATCGGATTTTCAGTTTCATGCAATATGGACAGATAATTAATGATTTACATGGTAAATACTGTGGAATAGAAAATTGCTTTGCTTTTATCCAGTGACTTGCACGGCTCAAAGCATCTTTACAGGGAGATGATATACTGTAGTTTTAAGGTCCAGGTCTCCATTCGAGATACTCCCAACCAATTCCATCACTGTTTAAGAGTAATGCACCTTCCAAATCTGTTCTATGAACCTGAGTACCAAGCTCAGCGTAATGCTTTAATGTACCTGGAGCCGGATGTCTGTACTTATTCCCTGTCCCAACACTTATCAAACAAATATCGGGATTTACCCGATTTATGTAAGACAGTGTTGAACTGGTCCGTGAACCGTGATGAGGCGCTTTGATCAGATCACTTTGTAAAAGAGCACCGAAAGCTAATTGATCATCCTCAACCTCCTGCTCAGCGTCGCCGGTTAAAAGCAAACTGGTTTGCCCATAAAAAACCTGCATAACGATTGAAACGTTATTCACATTTGACGGCTGTGAAACGGTATCAAATAATTTTGGACCAGTCACTCTCAAATATACGGGTGCCATGCTGGAGTCAATTACTCCAGTGCAGACTCCCACAGTAGGAATTTGCAAAGAATCCAACGTCAGTTGTAATTTACGATAACCATAAGAATCGTAGTTAATATCCTGCATGAGTACTTTTGCTGTAGCATGGTGGTTTAAGAGGTAATCGGCCCCGCCAATATGGTCATTATGAGGATGGGTCAACACCAACAGATCGATCTCATTCCAGTTTCGTTGGATCAAATAAGGCGAAATAACGTCTCTGCCCATGTCCTTACCCCCAAAACTTAATCCTGCATCTATGACCATAGTTTTTCCCTGCGGAGTGTGTACCACTATGGCATCTCCCTGACCCACATCCAACATAACAACTTCCAACTCGGGTGACCGGATCAAGTTTGACCAAATCATTACATTACTCCAACTCAGTAACAAAATGAACCAGAGCAGTAGTAACCGCCAACGCTGCAGAATAGTGATTGCAAAAACTGCTGCTAAAATTAGCACGACTTCGTATGCATGAATTGATCGGGTTGTGATGAAAGCCCAATCAAAGCGGGCACAGAGCTGCACAAACCAGAGCATGAAATCAATAATACCATCCAGTAAAGCAGCCCACTGTCTGGCAAGTACTGGAAATATGGACCCAATCAGGAGTGAGCTCAATCCAGTTGCCACGATCATCCCAATCAGGGGAACAACAATAATATTTGCAGCTAAGCTGATGATGGGAATTTTATTAAAATAGTATATGGTAAGGGCTAAAGTGCCCAACTGAGCTGCCAGAGATACTAAAAACAAGTCTACAATAGCATTAAGGAGCTTATCCAATATCCCAATATTGATGCTGATCATTGGAACCCACTTTCTGAGCACCGGAAAAAGAGTCACAATACTCAGAACTGCCGAAAATGAAAGCTGAAATCCAATGCCAGTTAATTGGGTGGGATCAATCATTAGGATTATCATAGCTGCAGTTGCTAATATATTGAATATGTCACTCTTTCTTTCAATAAGCCCCGCTGATAGGATCAGTCCCGCCATGATTGATGCACGCATGACAGAGGCTGCTCCACCTGTAAGGATCACATAAAATCCCAAACCCAATATGACCAGTAACGTTTTAGGGAGATGCGATAAGCGCAGCATACCGATCATGGTTATGAGGATCAAAGACACATAGCCCACATGTAAACCACTTACAGCCAATACGTGAATGACTCCGGTGTTGGCAAAATCAGTCTTGGTCTGATCATCAACATCGCTACGTTCACCCAGGATCAGAGCTGACATGATTCCCGCAGAACGGGATGATAGATCTTTGAGAAAATGAAATTTTATCAGGTCCCTCAAAGCCAACATAAGTTGTGATGCAGTGACATTACTGGATTCATGGATGATCACCTGACCCTCATCATCAAGAAATCCTTCATAAAATATACCCTGGTTTATTAGATAATTTCGATAATCAAAATCATGCGGATTTCTTTGACCACGAGGTTGATTCAGCAATATTGCTGCAATGAGTGTATCGCCGATATCCGGAATCGTTTCAAGGTCTTTGGCGTATAGCAGCAGCAGACCCTCGGAGATTCTCTGATTGTCAATTGATATTGGTGCTAGAAAGTATTTTGGAGTGCCACGACGGGTTTCGCCGATCTTTTCAACTGATGCAGTTACTTCATAGGCAGAATCTGGTTTGGCTGGAAAATATGCTAGAGATAATCCCGACTGCATTTCGTAGGTGGCGAACCGTATACTTCCAGCAAATGTTAGCAGGAGTATGATTATTACGCGCGAATATGCACGGAAAAACACGAGTTGAATTACTACTAAACTCATGATTATGATTAGCATGATTATGAGCTCTACTTCGAGCTTTTGTTCTAAAATTATTCCAAGAATAAAGGCCAGTGTTATCACAACCATGGGTCGTGGATTTACCAGCCCGGCAATGCGATCGATCATATTTCCTACTTGTTTGGGGTTAGCCAAACATAGACAAAAGGCCTGGATCAATCAAGTGGTTTTATGTTTTTGAGGAGCTCTTTTTTAAAGATGAACTTATGTATAGTATTAGGAGATATTTTACCCGGCGTCGCTTGAAAGCCAGGCCGTGGTGGTCTTCAT
>JAOZSM010000104.1:0-4532 GCA_029939675.1 Fidelibacterota bacterium | reverse complement strand
GCCGTGGTGGTCTTCATTCTCATGTTATTCGAACGAAGACCAGCGGAGGTGGAGAGACTCGAACTCCCAAGTCCTCACGGACGGCGGTTTTCAAAACCGCTGACTTACCAATTAGCCTACACCTCCAAGATGTTGAATGACAAATATCGAATACCGATAAAAGAACACTACAATGTACTTAACTCGATATCCACAGTTGACAAAAAATGCGGAGACGGTAGGATTCGAACCTACGGAACGCCTAAACGTTCAACGGCTTAGCAAGCCGCCGCCTTCAGCCACTCGGCCACGTCTCCGTTTCGAAAAGCGCGCAAATATAGTCCACGCACTTCTGAGGGCAAATGAAAAGTCCTACAGCTCAAATTCTATTAATTGTCTGGGCGAAATCTCTGACTGAAATAGATGAATGGCGTATCCAATAATGCCACCATTAATTTCAGGATATATGTTGTTATAACGATCTCCCAAACAACGTGCATGGGCAAAATTCCATCTGGATCCATAAACAAACGTGGAAATACTGCAAATGCCAGAATTGCAAAGGTCACCGAATCAATTAGTTGACTGGAAGCAGTGGACAGATTATTGCGAACCCAGAGAAACTTGCCCTTAAACTTATCCTTCCACATGTGAAAAGCCCAAACGTCGTGCAATTGAGATATGAGATAAGCAATAGCGCTTGCCAACACAATCGACGGTGCAAAACCAAATATAGATGCCATTCCTTCAGCCGGTCCCCAATCATTTGGGCTTGCTGAATAGGCTAGCATGAACTGTGACATCAGCAAATAGAAGAGCGTAGCACCCAGGCCAATAAAGACACCCTTTTTTGCTGCATCCTTGCCGTAGTATTCAGATAGGATGTCCGTGGTTAGAAAAATAGCACCGTAGAGAACATTGCCACCCGTTGCCTCGAAGCCGAATAGGATGATTGTCTTGGTTACAAAAATATTTGCCAGAACATAATTAACGGCTATTAAAACGTAGAGCCAGGTCTTTCCCATCCGGAAGGCCAACAGAACAATCATCAATCCAATGACTGTTTGCAGCAAGAAAATAAGTTCATTACTCATCAAACGCGCTCCCACGTATTATCCAATACCAGCTTTAACGATTTTGGAATTCTGGTTGGTTTGCCATTCATTTTAACAAAGGCATGAATTGTTTTTCCCATATTGATGACTTTATTCGGTGCGTCATCTGCTACGACAGTATAGAAGATTTCCATTCTATTCTTATGGATTTCCCTTACTTCAGTAATGCAGGTCAAATGATCGTCAAATCCTGGGCCGGCCATATAGTCAGATTCGCTATGAACCACGGGCATCATAATGCCATCAGCTTCCAATTCTTTGTAGGTCAGGCCCAAATCACGCATCATATCTGTCCGGGCTGCTTCATAGTATTCATAATATCGTGAATAGTACATGACACCCATCTGATCGACATCTTTATAGCGAACCTTGAAATGATATTTATAGCGGATCATCAACCGTCCCAAACACCCACACTTTCAATCTTGGTCATGCGCTTTGCCAGCATATCCTCTACGGGTGTTTTGGACAATTCTGCCAACTCCTCGATAATGACACTTTTTACCATTTGAGCGGTCTCTTTATAATTCCGATGTGCTCCGCCGAGTGGTTCAGAAATAATCCGATCTGCTATACCCATTTCAAGAAGATCTGTCGCAGTAACTCGCATGGCCTCCGCGGCCTTTTTCTTCTGGGTGGCATCCCGATAAAGAATGGAAGCACATCCTTCAGGTGAGATTACTGAATACCAGGTATTCTCAAGCATGACCAGCCGATCCCCTACACCAATACCAAGCGCACCACCAGAAGCTCCCTCACCGATTACAATAATGATGATGGGCACTCGCAAACGACTCATTTCGAAGAGATTTCGAGCAATTGCTTCAGCTTGCCCCCGCTCTTCAGCCTCAATCCCTGGATAAGCGCCAATAGTGTCAACTAGAGTAACCACGGGTAGATTATATTTTTCCGCCAACTTCATGAGACGCAACGCTTTACGGTAACCCTCCGGATAAGGCATGCCAAAATTTCGATAAAGATTATCCTTAGTAGTGCGGCCCTTCTGTTGACCGATCAAAACCACTCTTTTGTCACCAATTTTTGCAATACCTCCAACAATGGCTTTATCATCGCCAAATAAACGATCACCATGTAGTTCCACCCAGGAGTCACACATGAGGTCAATCAGATCAAGGGCATGGGGACGATCAGCGTGCCGTGCTAATTGAACACGTTGCCAGCGGCTCAGATTTTTATTAATCTTTTTTGACTGATCCACCAGTTTTTTGCGGAGTTTTTTTATTTCCTTTTTCATGTCCATGTTTGAATCACTGGACATAATTTCCATTTCTATGATCTTCTGCTCAAGATCGTGGATGGGTTTTTCAAATTCTAAAACTGTCTTTGCCATTTTATTTTCCCAAGAAGGCCTTGATCATTATCTCGAGATCCATAAGTGCAGAATGATTATGGAGATAATAATTCAATAGCGAATATCTTTCCTCTTCATTTAGTTCAGCCCCTCCGCGAACGGATTCAAGGCTGAATATACCCCGCTTAACATCCCACCCATTGTCCTTTAGCTCCAACGGCGAACCAACCAGGCTCAACTTTCCCCTAATAACTTGGGGAAGCAAGCCTAAATTACTCCAAAATATTTGTCGACCATCCACTGTTTGATAGATGGTCTGCTCGGTGTCCAAAAGGGTAATTTGTTTTGCAACCAGGCCCTTTGATCGGATAACCACCTTGGTAAAGGGACTCACAAGCAACATCAGGAGCGGTGCAATGATCAAATCTGCGAACCGCTTAAAGAAACGTGAACCTGGATGATAATATTTAAAGTCCATGTCAACAAATTGAACTGATTGAAGATTCTCAACAGTTGACTTTCCAATAATAAAAGAGAGATTCCCAGGGACCAATTTAATCTTGACCCCTTGTCTGCTTAAGGCAGGTAGATATTCAAATATCTGTTTTACTTTAAAATTATCGGATGTAAAAATAACATCATCAATCTTATGGTATTGGACCAGATCCAGTAGATCATCCAGGCGTCCCACGACCCGTTTATCCACTGTTTGTGATCCAGTTATTTCCACAATCCCAATGGGCGTGTAACCCAAAGCGAGGTTGGTCATCAATCTTGAATAAATGTCACTGGCACTTTTAAGGTCACCGATAATTAAGGTACGCTGGGTTCCTAATTCATAATTTTGGGTCCGACGGGATGAAGCGATGATACGCCATCCGGGAATCCAAAACAACGCCCCAGCATAGCTGATAAACATGACAATCCTTGAAAAAGCGTAATCCTTGAAGAAATAGGTCAATGTAACGTTGATTAAGAAACCAACTGTGACAGCAACAATAGAGCGACCTACAGAATATTTGTAAGTCCTGTATAGTCCGAGACTTGAGATAACTGCCAGCCAGCTTCCCAAATAAACGGGAAGTACGTATACATACCGATTGAGCACTTCCATGGTATCGAATTTCAGATAAATTGCAATCAAAGTCAGGAATAATATGCCCAACATATCCAGAAAAAAGGCAAAACTATTTCTGCCCAATTTGGTGATGACAGATACAGCGTACCTGAGCATTATCCCACCACGCAGAACCCAATGCAGCGGAAAGCGACTAGTTGAAGTAAAGTGCTTCTTGGCAAAGATGTCCATGGCTCGATAAAAATGAGTCATGCTATCCCAGGCTGCAACCTTGGATGATTCACCCTTGTAATGGATAATACTGGTTTCCGGTGTATAGAAAACTTTCCAACCGGCCTGGCCAAAGCGAAAGCACCAATCAAGATCTTCACCATACATAAAATAGGTCTCATCCAAATGCCCGACTTCGTCCAGAGCATCCCGACGTACAAACATGCAAGAACCGCTAATTGCTTCAACTTCATAGGCATGATCTGGATCAAGATGAGTAAGATTATACTTGCCAAACCATTTTGATCTTGGGAATATATTTGCTAAGCCAAGTAACTTTGTAAAAGCAACCCAGGGTGTTGGGAAGCTTCTTCTGCAGGCCAATTGTAAACTGCCGTCGTCATTGAGGATCTTGCATCCCAGCATACCTATTTTGGAATCAGCCTGCATGGTAGCAATCAGCTTTTCGGCCGTATCCTCCTGTACCAGAGTATCAGGATTTAATAGCCAGACAAATTCACCTGTAGCTTGCTGTAATGCTTGATTGTTGGCTTTAGCAAAACCATAATTTATTGAATTTGCCATGAGTTTGACCTGTGGAAAATGATTCGAAACCAATTCCACACTTCCATCCACAGAGTGATTATCGACTACAAATATTTCTGATTCAATTCCTTGAGTAGCTTTTATAATGCTCTCAAGCGCCTGCTGTAAGAAGGCTTTAACATTGTAATTGACAATTATTATGGAGAGTTTCATCAGAAGGATATGCTATGCTTAAAATTTGACGATCCCGCAAAAAGTCCCTCTCGCCAGTCTACGCTCTTCGAGCTTCGCC
>JAOZSM010000338.1 GCA_029939675.1 Fidelibacterota bacterium | reverse complement strand
GGGATGAGCGGATCAAGACCCACGCAAAAGAAGCCGGGATCGAGCTGATCCACCTTTCTGAATAATTCATGAATCTGTTTATTTAACCGTGAATTACACAAATATATAAAGAAGTTGAGTGCCGTTTTGATATATACTTGGTATTATTTGCTGTTGATTTTCCAGACGGGGGTCTGACAATGGTTCGAGCTAAAAAGAAAAACCAGTTTGCAAGTATCCGACACATTGCACTGGATATGGATGGAACCATCTACAAAGATGGCATACCTTTTTCATTCACCAAAGAATTCTTAATCAACTTACAGAATATGGGAATAAACTATACCTTTTTAACTAATAATAACTCAAAAACCGTAAGTGAATATCTTGGGATAATCCAGGCTCTGGGACTAGATGTTACTGTCGACAATATTTTCACCTCGTCGCAAGCAACATTAAGATATATTCAGAATACATACCCTGAATCAAATAAATTATTCATTCTTGGCACAGATGGTATGAAACAAGAATTTAGGAATGTAGGCTATTCCATCGTAAGTGAAAATCCACAGCAAGAGCCAGAGCTAGTGATTGTGGGATTTGATACGGGCTTAACATTCGAGAGTCTCACTATTGGTGCCTATTGGATTAAGCAAGGAAAACCATTTATCGCAACTCATCCTGATTTTAGCTGCCCAACTGATCAACCCAGGGTTTTGGTTGATTGTGGTGCTGTTTGTGCTGCATTAGAGAAGGCGACAGGTGTTGCTCCTGAAGCAATTCCTGGCAAGCCAAATCCTATAATGTTAGAGGGAATTATAGAAAAATTTAGTTTGCAGGCACATGAATTAGCTGTGGTCGGTGATCGCCTCAACACAGATATTGCCATGACCCAAAACAGTGATATTGTTGGCATTCTTGTATTGACGGGAGTAACTGCAGAAGAAGATTTACGGAACAGTCCATTCACACCCGATGTTGTAGTGCCTAGTATTGAGCAATTAGGTGTGCTTCTTCAGCGTTCTAGACAGTTAAAAGTAGAGTAGCCGGAACTCTCTCGCTGTTGGGCAGTAGGGAACAATATCATGTATAGAGCAGAACAATTGAATGAAATTACTTCAAAAAAATTTGATGTTGCCGTCATTGGTGGAGGAATCAATGGTGCCGGAATCGCAATGGACTTGGCTTTACGCGGTGTGAAGACAGCTCTGCTGGAAAAAAGAGATTTTGGCTGGTATGCAACAAGTGCTTCAACCAAACTAATTCATGGTGGACTGAGGTATTTGGAATATTTTGAATTGTCGTTAGTGCATGAATCTATGACAGAAAGAGAACGACTTCTGTCCAATGCATCTCACCTTGTGAAACCATTGAGACTAAACATCCCAATTTATAAATACAGTAAGCGTCCTGCATGGATGGTGCGTGCTGGCTTGACGCTGTATGATATACTATCATATGGTAAATCATTACCCAATCATAGCTTTCATGCCAATACTCGTAGAAATCGCGAGCAGGCCATTATAGATCCTGCACTTAACCAAGAAGACCTGATAGCAGTATTGTCATATTACGATTGTCAAGTCGCTTTTCCAGAAAGACTGGCTCTGGAATTAATCATTGGGGCTGAAGAGGCAGGGGCTACCGTGCTGAACTATTGTGAAGTATCTGGTTTAAGCCAGGATTCCGAAAAGAACTACCATTTACTTAAAACCACAGATGTTCTATCAGGTACGAAGTATGAGATAAAGTCAAGATATGTTATCAATGCTGGTGGTCCTTTTGTGGATAAGGTGAACCTTAATCTCGATCAATTCGTAGGCCGCAAAATGGGAGGAACCAAAGGTAGTCATCTAATAATTGAGCCCTTTGAGGGGGGGCCAAAAGAAGCGATTTATGTAGAAGCCAGACAGGACGGTCGTCCTTATTTCATTATTCCGTGGCTGGACTACTATCTGGTTGGGACTACCGATATATTTTATGATGGTGATATGGATGAAGTGCATGCAACAGAAGCGGAAATTAAATATTTATTGCATGAATTAAACCAGCTCATTCCCGGTCATGCTTTTAATGAAGATGATGTATTGTATACCTACTCAGGCATTCGTCCCTTACCCTTTGAGCCAGGGAAAAAAGAGCGTAGTGTTACTAGGCGCCACATTATCCTTGACCATGAACAGGCAGGTGGATCGGCGGGGATATTTTCAATCATTGGTGGAAAATTAACTACTTACCGGAGTTTGTCCGAGGAAATGGCAGATCTGGTTTGTAGCAGGTTGGCACACAAGGCCACCTGTTCCACCAGGCGGGAATTACTGCCCGGTGCCAGGATGACGAATCACAATCATGATGCAATTAAAGACTTGGTGAAAAGGCATCAGATCGGTGAGTCAACCGTGGAGCATCTATTGTCCTTCTATGGCTCAAGGACACAAGAAATTCTGGAGCAAATCAGCCAAACGCCAGAGTTAGCTGCACTTATTTCTGAAGACAAACCAGAAATTATGGCTGAAGTAGTGTATGCGGTAAGATCGGAACATGCTCAGTCATTAGCAGATATCTACCTCAGACGTACAACTCTGGGAGCATATGCGGATCGTAGTGTGGAAGTAGTAAATAAGGTGGCTGATTTGGCTGCTGAGTCTCTTTCGTGGTCAATACCAGAAAAAAACATTCAGATCAGCGAGTTAATGTTGTTGATATCGGAACAAGATTGACGTTAAGCTAAATCAGATAAAAATCACTGAATAATTGGTGTTTGCTGGTGATGGTGAAAACAAACTGGAAC
>JAOZSM010000337.1 GCA_029939675.1 Fidelibacterota bacterium | reverse complement strand
ACCCGGCTATCAATGAAGAAAGTATCCAGTACTCATGGCTTGAGGAGCAATTGGGCTCCCCTGCGGCTCAGAATGCTGAGTGGCTCTTTGTGCTGGGACATGTCCCGATCTATTCAGTAAGCACCAACCATAATTATGAGCAGAATCGTGATTTTATCTTGCCGCTGCTGATCGATTATGGTGTTGATATTTTCTTTGCCGGTCATGTTCACGATTATGAAAGGGGCTATTCAGAAGGGCTTCATCATATAATCAGTGGCGGTGCCGGGGGACCATTATCCCATCGGGTTCGCGATATCCCTGAAATTTCCGAACAGGTCAGCAACTATCATTACTGCATGATTGAAGTGAATGAATCGGTGTTGGGTTTTCAGATCAAGGATAAAAACCAGAACCTGCTGGATCAATTTGTTATCAGTAAAGATCCCGACAGTGTTTCTGATAAGGAGCCGGTCAATCCCCGACAACTTACATTACACAATTATCCCAACCCCTTCAACGCTTCAACCATAGTTCAATTCTCTTTACCGCTTGAAGGTGAATACAGCATTAAGATCTATGACATCTCCGGTCGGCTGGTGAAAGTCCTAGCAGAAGGATCTGCCCGGGCTGGCACTTATTGGCTACATTGGGATGGTGATGATTCACAGGGGCACCTGGTTCCCAGCGGCATTTATACCTGTCATATTGTAACCGAATCTGGCTCAAGCCAGGTTAAGCTTAGCTATCTAAAATGAGTTTTATGCGTCCGAGACAAATCCTTAAACTGAGTTTTATGGTCTATATTCTGTTTCTTCTCACAACCTGCCTTCCCCAAAACAGTACTACACCTGAGCCGGTGGTTAAATCAGAAACACCAGGAGTGCTTTGGTATGATGATTTTGAAGATGGCGATATGGCTGGTTGGTCTATCCACGATTATCCAGATCGTGAAATATCACACTGGTTCGTTGAACAGGGTTATCTGATTCAGATGAGTAACATTGGTAAAGGGAAACTGGGCACCAATGCTGTAGCAGGACAAGCAGACTGGACCGACTATACGGTATCTGCAAATGTGGTGTCCACAGATGATGATTATATCGGGGTGTTATTCCGGTATCAGGATCCTGAAAATTATTACCGTTTCAGCCTTTCATCGCAGATAGCAAAGATTCGTCTGGAAAAAAGTGTGAATGGCAGTATCCAGAGCATTGGACTTCTTGAAGAGTTATGGCCTGAATGTGACTTTAACATTAGCATTGATGTCCGAGGAGACTCCATCAAGGTTTATCTGGATCAGGAAGAATATTTTTCGGTGATGGATACCAGTCTAAGCTGGGGTAAAGTTGGCTTTGTCACCTACCATAATAACACCTCCTTTTTTGATGATATCACGGTTTATGACAAATTGAAGATCATTAAAGACACCTCTTTTCAATTCGATCGTGAACCTTACTTGCAAAATGTTTTGGGTGATAGTGCCACCATTATGTGGGGCACTAACCAGGTCCAAAACTCAAGCGTTGAGTACGGATTGTCCAGAGCCAATACTAAGACAGTATCAACAGCGGCTCTGGCCAGAATCCATGAGATCACCTTACCTGGTCTGGAACAGGGGCAAACCTACCACTACCGGGTATCCTCGGGTTCCTTAACGAGTGACTGGATCACGTTTCAAACTGCCAAATCAGTTGATCAGCCTTTTCAATTTGCTTTATACGGCGATAACCGCACAAATTTTATGCGGCATGAGGAAGTCGTTTCGGCAATCTCATTTTCAAAACCGGATTTTGTCTTAAATACAGGCGATGTAGTCATGAACGGTCTCAGGCCTGATTGGGACACAGAATTTTTTGACCCCCTGAAGCGTTTGACCAGCTCTATCCCAATTTATGTTTCACTGGGCAATCATGAGAATAACACACTGGGCAAGACGTCCCCGAAACAAGCACCAGTACCCTACTCACACTATTTTAAAGAGTATTTTTCCTTTCCCGATCCGGAGCATGAGACCTACTACAGTTTCACCTATGGTAATTCATTTTTTATCTTTTTTGATAATAATTTAGCAGCTTATCCGAAGCGTGCTTTTCCTGATATTGCTGCAGGGAGTGCTCAGTATCAGTGGCTTGAAGAGCAGCTCAGTTCCCCGGCAGCCCAGGCGGCCCAGTGGCTATTTGTTACCGCTCACATCCCGATTATTTCAGTTGGTACCAAAGTACGCTATGAGTTGAATGAAAAACATCTCTGGCCACTTTTCAAGCGTTATGGTGTTGATGTATTTTTCTCAGGACATGTTCATAACTATGAGCGCAGTTATGTAGATGGCATCTATCACTTAATTAGCGGTGGTGGTGGTGGGCAGGATTTCCCTATCCGAAGTCTTGCTGATATTAGGAAGCAAAGAACCAACTATCACTATTGTCTGATTGATATTGATGGGTCCTCTCTGAGCCTCAGTTTTAGAGATAGAGATCAGAGAATTATGGATCAGATGGTCATCGATAATAGCAGTATTGCCAGTGAATTATCTATCCCACAGAAGTTGATTTTGCAAGGTGGTGCTAACACCCCAGGCGTTCCCACACTCATTCAGCTTTCCCTGCCTGAGGAGAGTGATTTCAGCATTACTATCTATGATGACAACGGTGATTTGATTAAAAAGCTGGTTGATGGTCATGCTTTAACTGGTACTTATTGGTTGCACTGGGTGGGAGATAATTCGGATGGATTTATTGTGCCCAATGGTGGCTATGTTTGCCAGGTTAAAACGGAAACTAACGAAGCCACTATCC
>JAOZSM010000336.1 GCA_029939675.1 Fidelibacterota bacterium | reverse complement strand
CTCGCAGAGCGCGCAGAGACGCAGAGTGTTGATATTTATGAACTTAGACATATTTGCGATATGTGGTTGTATTTAATGAATTTAGGGTGCATTTTATGAATTATCATATACTTTTTGTGGTTTCATCAATCTCAAAAACTCGGAATAAAGAATTCATCATATTTTTCAAAAACAGCAGGTGTACTCAGCGTTTCCAATTCCAGGATCCGTTCTTCTGAGTAGCCTAATATGGACCAGTCAATCACAGCAGCCTGACTTGTGTGACAATTTTCACAGGTCATAGCCTTTGTCAGATCATTCCGATAATTATCCTTACACAGAAGGTCCTGTTTTACTGGGTCACTTTTAATCTCAGCAGTGTATTCACCCAAAAACGCAGGGTCAGACGCTTTCACATACTCAAAGGCCCCCTTCTCAACACCGATAAGCTGAATTGACATAAGAGGAATATCAGCCAGCAGGGTCTCCGCCACTACACTGCGTTCTACATCATACCACTGGTATTCAGGGGCTGATTTTGATCCATGGCAGGTCTGACAGGCAATGAAATTTCCATGCATATTCAGAAAAGCCCGTGATTTAATTTCTTTATTATGAGGTAGGGGTGTATGGCAGCTCAAACAGTTGGATCGATGGCTCTGTTCAATAAAACTAAGGTCCGGATAATAGTGAAAGTTAGCTAACGAAGCATGCAGGTCTTTGCCAATATTTTCAATGACGTAAGCAGGATCAGCAGCGATACTGGCTGTGTCTGTAAGAGCTTCTTCAATTAGATCACTTTTTGTTAGAATCGGTTTAGTGGTAATCCGCTCAATGAAAGAAAATACCATGACCAAACCGGTCACTGTGAGGAGGGCAAAGAACACATACCCCAGGGCAAAGAACCGTCTACGCATCATACTCCTCCGTGAACTCATCGGCATCAAGCCCATGTTCTTCTTCAATTTCATGTTCAGAGATATAGCCCGTGGCCCAGGTCCGACTCATGGGAAATTTACCAGGACGCCAGTGAACCAGGTAGAAATGCCAGACAATGATTGCCAAAACAGCCAGAATGGCTTCCAGTGAATGCACCAGACGCGCCACATCAACCCAGAATTTGGGTCCCAGATGTTCCAACCAGAGAATAATTCCAGTCGCTGTCATAACCAGGGTACCCCAGGCAAAGGCTAGATACTCCATTTTTTCAGCATAGTTGAAAAAGGGCATTTTGGGTGCTTCTTTTCTAAGATTGAGCAAATAGCCCAGATTGTGATAAATATTCACAGCATCTACAGGTTTTGGAACCATAGCCCATAACAATCTGCGTCCCCGCCTGGTGAAAACGGCATAGCCAATGTGGTAGATACTGACTGCCGTTAGCGCGATGGCAAAGATACGATGGATCCATTGCCTTAAGGCTCCCAGAAATAACCAATCCGGTACCCAGGAGACATCATTGAGGGGTGGTATCCAAAGCAATGCGCCCGTCACAGCCAACCCGGAAAATGAAATAAACACAATAATATGCGAGATACGTTCTGACTTGTTCAGACGCAGAAAGAAGCGTTGTTCAGATGAGGGTGGCATGGGATGCGCTTTAAGCACTTTGCGAGTCTTTAAGAAATCCAGGAAATTATGTAGCAGCATAAATCCGATGACACCGATAATCAGCAGGATATAGACATTTTTGACCCAGAACAGGACTTGAGATTTCCAGCCGGTATAGCGAAAGTGCATGGTTCCCGTGACAAAAGAATCACTGGCATCCTCATGACAGCCAATTCCTCCACAAGTTTCACCAACCTGTAAGGGATGGACGGTTGAGCGCACATCACTCTGCGGAAAAACGGAGTGGTAATCGTGGCAATCTGAGCAAACCGGTAACCGGTCATCACCATGCGTGAAACCCACCCCATGATAAGTGTCCATGAAGGAGGCAACCATATTGTCTTTGAAAATATCGCCCACCAGGGTTGAGTCAGTATGACAATTGGCACAAACCGCCATTTTGCGTTCCTGGGTCCAGAATTCGTGGGAATTACCATGAAATTCCATGTGTTTGATGGCGTAAGCCAAACCTTCAGGTTGATGGCATTTTGAACAATTACCACTTACTTCGGAAAATATGAGACCCTCAGTTGAGATCTGCTGAGGGTTGATATGACAATTCTTACAACTCGGTTTAAATTCGTCCGAATCATCCTGTTTCATTCCATGAATAGATGCATCCAGGTTTTCCGCTACCTGAGCATGGCTAAAAGGCGTTCCGCTGAAGGGATCTTCAATATGACAGGATTGGGCACAATCCACTGCCCGGGGAGTTGGATCATGGGGAATGTTGGTCACATCAGAGTGACAGGCAGTACAAGTCAGGCGTCCGTGAACAGAATTTTGAAAGGCAGCTTCATCCACAAAATAGTTGTGAAATTCGCCAGTGGCATCCATACGTCCAAAAAGTTTGTATTGATGGCAGCTCATACAATTTTCTTCATCAGCCATGAGCGCTCCGGAAAACCCTGCAAGCAAAACCAGGATCACCAGCTTCAGCATTGAGTTTATGAGCATTTTTGTGGATTTAGACTTCATTTCAACCTCTATAGATCGTGACAAGCAAGACAGAGTTGCTCTTTTGATAGACGTAAATGCCACAGGTTTTCCTGAGGGCCGGCAAATACAACTTGTTCTTTATTAAGGACACCACGTTGGTGGGTATAGTGGCAAGTGTTACATTGAATTTCTTGATTCGCTGATAAAGGGAACTTCAATTTGAGCCGCTGCTCAGTTGCCAGCATGGT
>JAOZSM010000335.1 GCA_029939675.1 Fidelibacterota bacterium | reverse complement strand
GGAATTGAACCGCCGACACGGGGATTTTCAGTAGTATGCAGACCCTTATACAGTAAGGGCTAACAGGTTTTAGTTGCTAAAAAGTTGCTGCAGCGCTTTTCATAAGATCCCTGCTCCCACAACGACCACGAAGTGGAACTCCCAACGTCAAGAGGTCAATTATATCAAAACTGATTATATTGAAAGGCACAACTGGGGCTGGATCTAGAATAGGGGAATGGTGGACTGCTATTAAATGCTAGCCACAAGATTTGCAAATTACTTTAATCTTGAATCTGGGTGTTGCTATAGCCATAATTTTGATCCTTCTTTGTTAATCAATTTCTGCAGTGCTGCTTCTAGATTCTCTGTGCCAGTAATAGAGTTGTGGTCGCAGTGTAGCTAGTGATGCTGGAACAGTTGGATACCCGCCGTAACTTCAGCTAGGTCTCCTTTAGTTATTAACTGGATCTTACCCCTGCAGAATTACATAGATCCTCCGATAATGGTTTGAACGGAATTGTTTAGTGGCAGTTCTGAATATATTTGCTACGTATCTACTATTGATGTGTAGCATGCACTAAAGCTTACTTAATCAAGGAGAACCCATGAAACAATTATTGCAACGAACACTTGTCATGGTATTCATTACAGCAATGTTTATGAGC
This sequence comes from Fidelibacterota bacterium, assembly GCA_029939675.1. Taxonomy (GTDB): domain Bacteria; phylum Fidelibacterota; class UBA8477; order UBA8477; family JABMPR01; genus JABMPR01. The sequence goes on along the minus strand of JAOZSM010000335.1, from coordinate 2,131 downwards.
ACAACTTTAATGGCAACGACCGCAACTCAACCACCTCTTCAGGATACAGAATCAGCATATAATGCCACCACAAATCCTTATGTGGTTTCTACTCTGGGTCATTTAAGCTGGCTTGCCCAAAATACAAGTGGTTGGGATAAAGCCTACAAACAAATCACTAACATTGATGCGGTAGAAACCCAATATTGGGATGATGTAGGCAGTGGAGATTTATATGATGACGCAGACGATGCAACAAGTACAGGTAACAATGAAGGATTTTCACCAATAGGCTCAGGTGCATCAAATTTCACTGGCTCATACGATGGTCAAGGGCATACAATTAGCAACTTAGCAATAAACAGGAACCAGAATTTTGTAGGATTTTTTGGGTTCATTTCAGGGGCCACTATTAAAAATCTCGGGGTTGTGGATATCAACATTGATGCTACAGGAGCCAATGGGGCAATGTATTCCGCAAGTCTTGTTGGTAGTAGCTATGGTAATTCAACTGTGGAAAATTGCTATGGCTCAGGTGCTGTTTCGGGTAAGGATCAAGTCGGTGGCATTCAGGGTGCAATTAATCATTCGAGTATCTTCAATTGTTATAGTAGGTGTTCTGTGTCAGGAACAAATTCGGCAGGGGGCTTTATTTGTGATGCGATTGCTTATGATGGAGAAACGATAAATATTACCAATTGTTATAGTACTGGTAGTGTCAGTGGTGCTGGTGCAAAAGCTGGTCTTGTACTTCATGCAACAGAGAACGGTACTGGAAGTGTAAATGTAGTAAATTGTTTTTGGGATAAATCCTTGTCCATTGCGACATCAGATGCAGGAACTGGAAAAACCACTGCTGAGATGAAGGCTGTTGCAACTTTTACAAATCAGACAACAACAGGATTAACTATTGCCTGGGATTTTGAAACGAATCCTAATGATGATAGTGCAAATAATGATTATTGGGATATTGATGGAAGCAGCAGTCCAATCAATAGTGGATACCCCTTCCTAAGCTGGCAAAATGGTGATGATACCTCCCTTCCTGTAGAACTCTCATCCTGGAAAGTTTCATCGACATCAGGGTTGGTTAATATGACATGGACCACCGATTCTGAAATTGAGAATCTGGGCTTTATCATTGAGCGAATTAACGCCACCGGCAAATGGGAATCTATTGCCTCCTTTAATACGTGTGAGTCTCTCAGGGGACAAGGTTCCACAACGAAAACGACAGCTTATCATCTAACAGATAAAAATGTTCAAATCGGACGAAAATATACCTACAGACTGAGTGATGTGGACTATCACAGCAGGAAGACCACTCATGCTGAAATATCGGTGGTGGTAAAAGCAGAAGCGGTGACCTTAATTGACAAATTTACACTGACATCTGCCTTTCCTAACCCCTTTAATCCTACGACAACTATTCGCTATCATTTAACTGATGCCGCAAACATCTCTCTTATGATCTATGATGCGAAAGGTCAGATGGTTAAAATCATTAAATCAGGTATGACCCAGACCGGTTCCTATAGTTACACCTGGAATGGTACAAATGCTTCAGGTCAAGCTGTTTCTGCAGGTGTTTACCTCGTGAGAATGCAATTTAGGACCGGTGCTAAAACTATTAAGATGGTATACCTAAAATAATTAGCCCTATTTCATTGTTGGGATGCAGAATTAACGAGGAGAGGAAAATAGCCCATAGTTATATCAATATGATATGATTCTCGGTGATAAAAGAAAACCCCTTAAGTCGTTAAGAAATAAGGGGCTTTAGTTTGTGGCCAGGGACGGAATTGAACCGCCGACACGGGGATTTTCAGTACCTTGCTTCGTCCTATGTATCAGGGAGTTACGGGGACGCGTCACCAAATTGTCACTACTTTTGAAAACGCCTCATTCCATAGGCGATGTATTCTGCGTGCTCACTTTTATCAGAAAAGTTATTAAATATATCTTGTTAGTCGGTATTACAGAGATTAACATGATATGATACATAATATATATTATGTATTGTATCGTATTAATAAGCTTATAAGCGATTAATAATCCATGAAAAATAAACTAGTATCAGCTCTGTCAAACAAGGTTCTAAACCACTTCAACTCATTGAACAAGGTCGTTTTTGAGACTGAAGAGCTTGAAT
>JAOZSM010000103.1 GCA_029939675.1 Fidelibacterota bacterium | reverse complement strand
TCACCATAACGAGAAACATGATCTGGATTCTCAGAATGAGGGGTACTTGGTGGTAGGGGTTCGTCTGAAAATATTACGATATCATCGGCACGAACCGTAGTTTGACTTTCTGCAAAAATAAAAGTAATTGCAATTGAGCATAAAATTATTGTAACTAATAACCTTCCTAATTTCATTATCTCCTCCTTTAATGGTTAATGACTAGGATATTTTTTTGCTAAAAACTCAACTTCCTCCTTTCAATGTTTTATGACAATTCTTCGGTATTTTTCTTTCATTTCATTTATCCCTAAAGAGGATTGGATTAATAAATACCCATTTCTCTTTCTTCTGCTGTACTTGTTCTAATGATCACAAATTTTCCCACTTTACTTCCGTAGCTGCTTGTAATATGAAAAATGTATACGCCGCTGAATACAAGCTGATTATTGTCAGTTACCTGGTTCCAGGATGCTTCAGAGGTTCCATCATAGTGATCAATGGTTGTTACAAGATCACCCGTTGCCGTATATATCCTGATCGTACAATTTCCTGGAATATTGACAAACATGATTTTATTGGGCTCACCCGGCCAATTATTTTTTGTGGATTTATCGTGGTAAGGATTGGGGACAACCAGTACTTCATTCAAATCTGCCGCTTTTGTTTCAGGAAGATTGCTGACATCCCAGGCAGGATTTGCAGTGTAGTCTCCATCATTGAAATCTTCATAAAAATGGGTTTCATTGTCTGAGCTGATGACAATATTGTCGATGTTAGATTCAAAATCCCAACCTGAACCTCCCACCCACATTTTCGTAATTTTCGCGGCACTGGGAAGGTGCTCTCGAATGTTAAAACTTTGTTCAACATACAATGAATCAATGAAAACTGATCTTACAACTTGGGTTAATGTATCTGAACTGTAATTACTTCCAGCTCTGGAGTCATAGGCATATTTCAATACTACTTCGGTTGTGTTATCGAGTTCAACATCCAGTGAAAAATACAAGGGATAATTACCTTGTGAATTAACTGGTATTGTTGATTCTAATACCTTCAGATCAAACTGAACTTTGGTACTCTCATCAACGGGAATATCAAGTGGGATGCTCAACCCAATTGTATCTGTTGAGCCACCGGCATTCCAACGTTGAATTTGAAGCATGTTTCTATCAATGATTAGCTTTGACTGTGCATTTTCGGCTGACAAAAAGGGATAAACAGGTGTCAACCTCTGCATCATATTCCAATATTTTCCAGATTCAAGACTCTGAGATGGATTTTCCCAGTTTTGGGTGCCATCATCATAGGCAGTAACATAGTAAAAATATGCAAAACCACGTTGAACTGTTGTATCCACAAAGCTTGTGTCTGTTGCATATCCACCATCAACAGCAGAATCCCAAATCATGTCATATGAATTATAGACTAAACCCTGGGTGCGGTATACTCTGTATCCAGCAAAATCAAGCTCTCCAGTATCAAAATCAGGTGCATTTGACACATCACTCCAGGATAAAATGACTGATTTTATTCCAGCATTTACATATAAATCCGGTGCAGCAGGAGGATCAGGGAGATCAAAAGGATCACGACCTGATTCTACATTATTAAAATAACGCCAGGTTGCCATTCCGATTGTTTTCATCAAAGAGTCCCGGCCTGTTGCAACCATAGCATTTTTCTGCTCATCAGTAAGCCCGGCATAACCCTGGTGATATTCCCAGTTGGATACCCCATATTCAATACATTTATCCCGACTGATCCCGTTCACGCCGATGACCATTGTCCAATGAACCTCTTCACCCATGGGAATTTCATAGGGACCAATGCCAACATAAGGATTTGGTCTGGCAACGGTTTGCTGATCATTAGGATTCGTAAATCCCAGCTCCTGAGGACTGGGACGAAAAGCAGTCCAATCTTCACCATTTACAGAACCATCACCTGCAAAGAAATAGTTATATACTTTATCCTTTGTCCAGCCGCTGGGCAACATTGCTGGATACCAAACTGCCGTAGCTGGTTGAGATAAATCATTGGATTCATCCAGTGCAGATTGATCCGCATGGAGGATTCCCATTCCAAAGTATTGTGGAGATAAAAGGGTTCCCAGAGGTGGGCTTGGTGGTGACCAGTGCTTATTATTGTTGGGATCACCTGTATCATCCAACTCACCATGTTCAGCATCAAGTTTATCATCCCCATCCCAAACGATAAACACTCTCAAAGAATCGGCATTGGAATCACCTGCGGGATTTACAGGTGTACCACTTCCAATATAATCCTCATAATTTTCACCATAGTATTCGACCCAATCGTCATTCCGATCCTCAAACAGGGTATAATTTTGTTCGGCTCCCTGGAACCCCATAAATGGCTGTATTCCATAGTTGAAATATATCTCTTCAATAAAATTGTCAGTTAATTCAACCTGACTATCTTTATCTATCTGTCCATTGTTCAGGGCATGGAAATCGACAATAAAATAATCCTCACCATTTTCTGCAGCATAGGCATAATAATCCTGTTGAAAAGTGAGTCCCATGGGGGTTACCCAGCGTATTTCCATTTTAGCATCAGACACTAAAGTGGGATCAATTTCATCATAGGTATGGCGCGGTGCATCTGCCTTCCCGTTGATAAATACGGCTGGTGGTCGCTCTCTAAAGGTAACCTTCATGCTAATGGGTTCACCACCAGCATATCCAGATGAGTGGGTATGGGCGATGATACTTTCAGACACTGAATAGATCAGGTAAGGCATTATATTTCCGCGCCTGTCCTTCCAGTTTTTGAGCCCTGCACTCATTCCTGCCATCCGAGCAGTACCATTTGCCAGCATAGTTTCTTTCCAACTCCCGGCAAAATGCTCTCTTACAACATTTCCTGGCCAATTGTACCCTACCTGCCAACCGCCACTTGGAATGGATTCATCGGAATGCCATATTTCACCAACATGCAAGCCTTTGTTAACATCCTGACCAGAAACAAATGCAGTATTCAATACCAAATGTATAAGAAATAATATTATGTAAATTACTCTTAGCATTAGTTCACACCTCTAGTGTATGTAAAAGTATATCTCATTTTATTAAAATGTAAATCCAAGTGAATATCTTGAAACATTGCCCAAGCGATTAAAGTCAGTATATGAATATTCCAGCTTCAGTATTTTCTGTTTAATCTCGAGATTTACACCTGCCCCCAGAGTGAGCCCCTCTTCATCGTAATTGAATTTATAGCCACTTCTTAAATACATCTTATTTTTATAACTATACTCCATTCCCAGGTGAATTCTCTCTTCGTAATCGCGGGGGTGCAAAGCATCTACTGCTAAAATAACTTTGTAGGATTTTCTTTCGGAATTGATCAATTCAGCCAGATTCATGGAAACACCAAATCGAAATGTTAAAGGAATAGCGCGATTGGCAAAGTTCTGGATGCTCATTCCAATTTGCATTTCCTTATAACCGGTTTTGTAAAATGTGCCAAAATCATAGGCTAAGAACTGATCGATATTTGTGAGGGTCTCTTCCTCTTCAAGGGCTGTACCAGGAAATCTCCAGACAGTAACATCACCAAGATTCTGGTAGAAATACTTGACTTGTCCCCCCAGGGAGACTCTATCAGTCACTTTATTCGCATACGAGGCTCCCAGAGCATATTCCGAGATGGTAAAATCACCCAGGGTTTCATAACCATGCCAGTTATGCTCATCAACAACAGTTCGAACCATGGTACCATAATTCATGCTTATAGCATTTACACCAAAGACACCGAAACGGTCTGTCACGTAGGTTATTAAGAAAACCATGTGATTAATGTCAGCAATCCAATTGGTCATATTTACTGAAAATCCAGAAGACTTTACATAAGCTATTCCTGCTGGATTGTATAACATGCAAAACGGATCGCCCTCCTGAGCAGTATAGGCATCTCCCATGGCGGTAGGTCTTCCACCAGCACCAATTTTAATAAATTGCATTTTGCTTTGAGCTATTTTTCCGGATCCATAGATATATTGTGGTATAGTCAAAGACATTATAACCAATAACATGAGTACTTTATTATTCAGCATCAAATTAGCTACCTTAATAATTCTTTTATGCATTATAGCCAATCAATATCATATTTCATCCCAAAGAAGATTCTAACCGGTCCTCCATATCTAACGATATATGCTTCACCTGGTTTATCATCTTCACTGACATTCAAGTATGGTTGTGAATAGTCTCCAACACGGTCACCATCCTCTAATAGATCATAATACTGATAGATCTCGGAGGATGGATTATTCGTTAATCCTCTTAAATATCTGGTATCTAAATACATCTTGTTAAATGGGTTATGGATGTTGCAGTAGAATGAGATCCGATTATTTTTCAGATAAATATCTTTACTGATATTGATATCAATCATAAACTGATCAATATTCTGCATATTAAAACGAACACTGGGATCGTTCTCAGGATTCCAGGTAAATTTTTCTCCATATTTCCAGTCAACAAGCGTATTAATCATCATATTACTAAGTGGGAAAAAGCCGGCTACACCACCCCATTTTACCGGACTGCGAAATACAAGATTTAGTTTAACAGTAGGTTGCCACTGCCACATAATGTCATCAGGATATGAGAATTGAGAAAAGGTTGATAAATTATTGGGGTCATCAGCCACGAATTGCTTTGAATAGCCGATCTGACCACCTTTCTTTCCGGAAAATTCGGTTCTAACATTTCCTGTGAAATATTTACCCAGTGTTTTGCTGACGGTGAATTCCATCCCGATTATTTCCTCATAATTTCTATTATCCCAAGTGTAATAGAAATCCTGAGTTTCCGGTGAATAGGGCAAATGATAATTTGTATAATCACCATCATAGCTCTGGTCACTTGCATCTTTATAGTAAAGGGCACCGTGTAATAGATACTCAGACCACAATACGTGCTCATACCCCAGCTCATATTGAACTGTTTTATATGGCTTCAGATTTGGATTACCAACCCATAGCGGCCTGGACTCATCTTTCGTTTTTGGTCTGTATCCATATCTCAAATTATTCCGCGGACTACTATAGGCATGCCCATAGTTAAAGAATATTTTGCTTGTTTTGGTCAGCGGGTGTGAGATACCCAACCTGGGGCTGATTCTGGTATATACTTTACTGGTTTCAGTGGTCAAACTGTCGACATATTTGGTTTTAAAACTGTCGGCATAGAAATATTGATTAAAGGGATCATCAGGAGCATAAACATCAGTATTGGCGTCATAGACATCCATTCTAATGCCGATATTCGCGATGAGTCCCGTGACTTCGATCTTATCTTGAACATAGGCTCCAAAATATTTTGGATTTTCCGAATATTTTACATTATGCCACTCTTCAGCGATTATTCCAGTACTATCCTCAATCATTTTTGTCGTGAAGGTCCAGTCTCTATTGATCCCACTGTATTTGGCATTCACACCAGCTTTAAACTGATGATATTTATTGTACTGATGGGTTATATCTGCACTGATATTTGAGCTAAAGCCTGAAGATTGTTCATTAGATCTGGAGGCTTGATTCAAATTAACTTTGCTAACCTGATCAGGATACGGCTCCCCTATTCTTCCTTCCGGCCAACCTTGCATTGCCTGGTCAACCCAAATTCCCGGGCACCACATTTGATCACCGGCAAAGAGTGTACTATCAATATCTAAATAGTTTCCAGCTTCATCCCACAGACCATGAACATTTATTGAATCACCGTCGGGAACGATGTAATATTCCCCTGCAATAAAATGGTCTTTATCATAATTTCTAACCGCCCCATGTCTGAAATCATACGCTACATTCATCTTACTTGCTTTAAGTTCATAGTAGGTATTATTTGACAGAATATGCTTAAAATTCACGCCGTACATTTGTTGATCAATATCAGCTATGGGATTATTAGTGTCATTGTACCAACCAACTCTGTCACTTATTTTTGTTAACTGTCCAACCTTTTTATGGATCCAGGCACTCCCACCTGATTCAGGAAAATCACCCATTCCTGACTCGTGGGAATTCATGTATGTTGTTGTGATGATAATTTTAGGTAGAACTCTATAGGTCAATTTAAATTGAGTATTTTGCAGACCATAATGGTTTCTTATTGCAGGATGTTCATAAGCTTCCTGACGATCTCTGATGCTTAACATGAAATTCATTTTCGACAGGAAAGGCTTACCAATAAAGGGCAGATTGCCCCCTGGAACGGGTCCACTTAGGGTAGCATCAATGGTATGGTCATGCAGTTCACCTTCAGGTCTTCCCCGATGTCGCCAATTCCATAGTTCCTGGCGTTGGGCAGGTGACAGGTCGTTGCTTGAATCGCGATCGGTGAGATACAACCTTGAATAGGAAGGCCAACCTTCGAAATAATCATTGGGGTGAGGAAATTGCTCCTTTAAGATCGTTGAGTCCATGGACCAGGCACTTCCATACAATAGATAGTACTTATCTTCAGTATAAGCATGTGGACCACTATATTTATAGCCTGGAGGTGAATACCTGGAATCAAGGGACAGCGAGTAATGACTACCCCCTGTTTGTGTTAGCACTTCAATAGCGCCTGAACGTAAATCCCCATATTCGGCAGTAAAACCGCCTGTTTTTATCGATATTTCTTTGACTGACGTCTGATTAAAACTTTGCATCGGCACCGTATTAAAAACATCATTACTCAACGAATAGCCATCAACATAGATTCCTATTTGATCAGCTTTTCCTTGCCTAATTTCGATTTCATTGGTATTGGGATCGACTGATACACCTGAGTTCAAATTGAGAACTCCGCTGATATCATTTACCGGTAATTTTTCAATATCGGCGAGGGTAATATTTACTTCACTTGATGAAACATCCAGCTTTACAACTTCTCGTTCAGCATAAACGGTGACTCCTTCACCTGCCAACACGTTCTGAGATAATTGCACATCCAAAGTAATTGTTCTGTTTGACTCAACGTGCACACCATGGATTATTTGCTCTTCATAACCCATTACCATTACTTTTAGTACGTAATCTGCCGGATCGAGATTAATGATATAATAAAAGCCCGTCTCGTCACTGGCAGCGCCCACCATAACGGGTAGATCTTCTACACTGTTGGTCCGGGTAACTTTCGCTACAACTACAATATTTGCAGCTATAATGGGATCCCCAGTGGTTGCATCGCTGACTATTCCAGAAATTTTTCCAACGCTGCCCAAGAGGGACTGAACTCCAAAAAGGATTACTAACAGGATATACTGAAGGCATTTATGTTTTAGCATTATAGCCTTTCTGAAAGATTGAAAATATCTAAATAAGTTGAGTGCATTTTAGAAATTATTTATTTTTGCAACTGACCTTCTTTTAATTAATTCTGTGTCAACAACTACCTTGGTCCCCTCTACCTTTCCTTCGTTTTCAATGCTTTCCAATAATAGGTCAAATACTTTTATGCCCATTTCTTCCAGGGGGTGTGCAATAGTACATAAGGGCGGGTCCAGATGAGGAGCCAGGCGAGAATCCATATAAGCGATCAATGAAATATCCTGAGGGATACTCATTCCCTTTTCACGAATTGCTTTAATCACACCGATTGTCAGCAAATTTCCTGATACTAATAGTGCGCTGGGAGCATTTGAGGCAGACAAGATTTGGATTGCGGCATCATATCCACTTTGAATGGTATAGCCACCACCAATTATTAAGGCATTCTCCTGTTCAAGATTAAAATCTTGGACAGCATTTTTGTAGCCTTCTACACGACGGCATATTGTTGAAAGAATGGGACGACCACTGATAAACCCGATTCGTTTATGTCCCATCTTCTGCAAGTATTCTACTGCTTCATAGGCAGATTTCTGGTTATCACTGGTGACTGAGCTGGTTTCTAAATCAATAAAATCTCTATCAATTAAGACAAATGGAATATTTCTTTCGATTAAATTTTGGATGTAATCAGAATCTCCCTGCGATGGAGCGATAATGAGTCCATCAACTCCTCTATTCAGATGATTATTAACATAGAGTTCTTCTTTTTTAATATCTTCATTTGTATTCGAAACAACCAGGTTATATCCTTTTTTATAGCTCTCAGTTTCAATACTTCTGGCAACTCCGGAAAAAAACGAGTTGGAAATGTCAGGAATAATCAATCCGATAGTATTTGTTTTCTTAAGTCGAAATGCTCTGGCCAATTCATTTGGACGATAATCCAGCTTAGCCGCAATATCTTTAACGTGCTGACGTGTTTTCTCAGGAATATTCAAATCCCCGGAATCTCTAAGTATTCTGGATACGGTAGAAGAATGAACTCCAGTAAGCTTTGCAATTTCTTTTAAAGTAACTTTCATGCGCATTCCTTTGTTGTCAAATTCGAATAATTCTTAGGCAATCGTTTGACGCAATCGTTTGCCTACATATAATAATTTAACTATTTTGAAATGCAATAGGTTTTCAACACTGCCTTTTTGATTTTAGAATGATGCAATACCATACTTCTTAAACTTAGTTTTTATATAATATTATGCTCCATTCGCATGATACGAATGATGCAGTTTACCTAAATTATTATTGAAAATAACAGCCGCTTAAGAACTGTAATTAGTATGATTTAAATGAAACTAAAAAAGGGAGATCACCGCACTCCTTGCAGACGTACGCGAAGACGTATCATACGCATCGTGAAGGGAGTTTGGAATTACGCCTCAGGCCCAACAGGATTCGCAAAATGCTGGGAAGGCAAAATTCCAGCACTCTCAATCACACTCATGCTTTTCCATTTTCCTCTGTTGAACCTAGTCCAAAAGGTGAGCCCCATAGCAATAATAAAAAGTGCGCAGAAACCCCAGGGCCAATAAAGGTTTGAGTTGAACAGGTCCACGGCAATGAAGGTTGGTATAATCAACACAAAGATGGAAAGCACGGTGGTTACTCGCATGACAAAGTGGGTGTCACCGGCCCCTTTCACTGCAGAGGAGTATAGAATGCTAAGGGCATCAAATAGAGCATACACCGCTACGAAACGCAACAAAATGGTGGAGACTGCTGCTGTTTCAGGGGCTGCATTGAAGGGGGCGATAAAGGCTTGGGGAATTATGACATACAGAGCAGTACAGAACAGCATGTACAGCATCCCCAATTGAACACCAGAGTTCGCCGCGTATTGAGCCAGATCAGGTTTACCCGCTCCAATGTTTTGCCCCACACTCATGGATATTGCGATTCCCAATCCCAACATAGGCATAAATGCCAGACTATTGATATTGATGGCAATGTTGGTGGCTGCCAGCTCCATTTGGCCAATCCTGCCCAGGATGAGAATAAATCCCGTAAAGCCCATGATCTCGAGAAAGAAATGGCCACCACTGGGCAATCCGAAGGTCAGAAACCGCTTCATGAATTTTATATCCCAGGATCTGGCAGAAAAAACGCGGAAGCGAGTTTCATTTTGGGGCTGAAAAATCAGAATGAGGTAAAGTATAATGGAAGAAAACCCGGCTATGATGGTGGCAATGGCTGCTCCGGCAATGCCCATCTCCGGGAAAATCCCGATCCCAAAGATCAAGAGATAATCAAGGACCAGATTTAAGGTGGTAGTAAAAACATTCACCCACATAACCGGCCAATTGCGTCCCTGACCGGTAAAAAAACCGGCAAAGGCAGCCGACAGGATGGGTCCCAGTCCACCAAAACAGAGAATTTTAAAATAAGTGCTTTCCATAAGCTGAATCTGCTCTGTGTGACCGATCAGCTTAAATATTGTTGAGGAAAATGGAGCAATCATAAGCAGCAGGATCGCGCCAATAACTGAGAGATAGAGACTATGCCAAAGAACGGTCCCCACCTTATGATCCGACCCTGCCCCCACGTACTGTGAGACAAAAGTTCCAGAATAGCTAACCGTACCGATAAAGAGACAGATGAAGGCGAAATTTAAAATCCCAGCCGGCATGGCGGCGGCCAAGGCTTCTTCTGAATGCCAGCTCAGAAACATGCGATCCACAAATTGCTGAATGGACCAGGATCCAGTACTCAGGATCAGTGGGAAAGCCACCATGAGGATATGGCGATACCCGAATTCAGCATGCCATCTCGTTTGTAATAAACTCAACATCAACTACAATCCTTCTCATTTCAGCACCAATAACTACGCCAACAGAATAACATTATTTTGATATTTCCAATTAGTGAAATGATTCCGGCCGCACACACTTTGAGTTCATATTTGGAACTGAATTGGTATTATGCCAAGGGTGATATTCATATTCTGTCATATACTTTTTGCGAAGCCGTCAAGTTTGGACATTCTATCTCAACAGCATAAGTCTCTGATACAATCGCAACGTATACTATATTATCTAACCTTAAAAGCAATCCAAGAGAACACTATTAAACTGGCCTTATTTATATGTTCCATTTTCTGATACTTTTACCTCAAGCAATATATCCCTCGACTCAAGTCTACGCTCCTTTGGAGCTTCGCCCTGCAGGCCGCCCGGGATGACGAACATGGGTTCATACGGCTATCT
>JAOZSM010000334.1 GCA_029939675.1 Fidelibacterota bacterium | reverse complement strand
GAATCTTTTCTTTGAAAAATGCTTTCCGTTTATTGTTGTTATTGATTCAAGGGATAAGGTTATGGAAATTCTAAAATAGGACAAGCATTGATGCTGATAAAGATTCTGCTTCTTGGTGTATTTAATTTACATTCACCGCTGCACAGATGGCAGATTCAATATCAGAAGAACGCCGTAGCTGGAACATGAGCCAGATCCGGTCGAAGAATACCAAGTCGGAGATGATTGTCCGGTCATTGTTACATCAGATGGAATACCGGTTCTGGCTGCATGATTATGTAATATTTTGACTATACGAAGAGAGAATTCTATTTGACAAAGTAGATTTCAATCATTTAAATAATGCAATTGAGTGATATTAGATGTGGATTATAATTAATGGAGATTGTAGTATTGAACTTGATTGAAACTAATCTGTCGATATGTAGGTTTTTTACTAGGGAAGATATCTATGCAACGCGAATATTATTATAATTCAATCGACGGTTTTTTAGATGCTGATCCACAAAAAATCCTTGGCATATTAGCGGCTCGAAACGAATTTTCTCTTGAGCAAACACAAAGATATGCTTGGCAAGAGGAGATAGAAATTCTTCACGAAGAGCTATTATCTTTTCGATATAATGGTTGCATCTTTTTTGAGTACTCAATTCCCCGCATGGGTCAAAGAATTGATGTTCTTGCTATTATTGACCATGTGCTTTTTGTTCTGGAATTTAAAATTGGTGAGAAGGAATTTCAAGCTCATGCGATAGATCAAGTTTGGGATTATGCATTAGACCTGAAAAACTTTCATGAAACTAGCCACGACCACTACATAGCACCCATTCTTATAGCTACTGAAGCAAAAATTGATTTTATTTCCTCCATTTCGGCTACACCACAAAACGACAAATTATTATTTCCAATTAAATGCACTATCACCTCTTTAAGGGAAACCATTAAACAAATACTGCTTTTTTCTGATGGGCATCCGATTGATTGTTCCCGCTGGCGACAAGGAGGATATTGCCCAACACCCTCTATTGTTGAATCAGCCATGTTGCTTTACAATAAGCATGGTGTTGAGGATATATCACGTAATGATGCCAGCGCTATTAACCTGACAAAGACATCCAAAGCAATCTCAGAAATAATTGAACACTCAAAACAAAACTTGAAAAAAACAATCTGTTTTGTTACCGGTGTTCCTGGTGCTGGAAAAACACTTGTGGGGTTAAATATCGCAACAATGAATTTTGACAACTCAAATGAACTCTATAGTGTTTTTCTTTCTGGTAACGGTCCCTTAGTAAAAGTACTCCGTGAGGCGTTAGTGAGAGATAAGGTTAAAAGGGAAAAAGCACTTGGGAATAAAATCACTAAAGGTAATGCCCTTAGCGAAATAAAAGCGTTTATTCAAAATGTTCATAATTTTCGAGATGATAGCCTGGTAAATCTAGACAAACCACCAATTGAGCATGTTGTACTATTTGACGAAGCTCAAAGAGCATGGGATTTGGATCAAACGGTAAATTTCATGAAAAGGAAAAAGGGGATACCTGATTTCAATGAATCTGAACCAGCATTCTTAATTTCGTGTCTTAATCGTCACCAGGATTGGGCTGTAATTGTGTGTTTGGTCGGCGGGGGACAAGAAATAAACACTGGAGAAGCCGGTATAGGAGAATGGATTACAGCGTTACAAAAATCGTTTCCGGATTGGAATATTAATTTGTCACCAAGACTTACAGATAGTGAGTATGGTTCTGGTGAGGTAATAAGGCAATTGGCAAATAGAGCCAATGTTGTTTACAAGGATGATCTGCATTTAAGCGTATCTATGCGTTCTTTCAGAGAAGAGAATGTTTCTTTATTAGTTAAGCTAGTTCTTGATATGGATAAAGTAAATGCCTCCCACACCCTTCAGAACATCACGAATTATCCAATAGTGATCACAAGAGATCTAGATGCAGCTAAGCAATGGCTAAAAGCACAAGCTCGTGGATCAGAGCGCTATGGAATTGTTGTGTCATCCCAAGCTGAACGATTAAGGCCTCACGCTATTCATGTTAAAGCACCAATTAATCCAATTCATTGGTTCTTAAATGGGAAAGATGATGTCAGGTCATCGTATTATTTGGAAGATGTCGCGACTGAATTTCACATACAAGGGTTAGAGTTAGACTGGGCTTGTATTGTTTGGGATGCAGACTTCAGATATTCAAAAGAAGGTTGGAATCATTGGTCATTTCGAGGAAATCGTTGGACTAAAATTAGAAAACTAGAGAGACAAAAATATCTAAAAAATGCATATCGAGTCCTTTTAACACGTGCTCGTCAAGGAATGGTCATTGTTGTGCCGCCAGGGGAGGATGAAGACCTTACTCGTGCCCCAAGTTTTTATAATCCAACATTTGAGTATTTAAAGAACATAGGCTTTCCAATCATCAACACTAAATGACCACGGAAATGGCAGAACTAACTAATACAACTGGACACAAAATCTGAGAAGGATTTTTCATATGAATTTACAAGAGCTCTCAATCGTAATTAAAAAATTTGCCCAGGAACGCGACTGGGAACAATTTCATAACCCTAAAGATTTGGCTGCCGCCTTAAGCATTGAGGTCTCTGAACTCCAGGAAATCATGCTCTGGACACCAACAGATCAATCTGCAGTAAAAATTGAGGAAAAACGTGAAGCTGTGGAGCAGGAGGTGGGAGACATCCTGGTCTATCTTTTACGCTTCTGCGATGTTGCTGGCTTTGACCCAATAGAAGCAGCCCGTAAGAAAATGGTACTTAATGCTGAGAAGTACCC
>JAOZSM010000102.1:6247-10604 GCA_029939675.1 Fidelibacterota bacterium | reverse complement strand
TTTGCGTCTCTGCGTTCTCTGCGAGAGGGACTTTTTGCGGGATCGTCAAAGTTAAGCGTTAAAAAAAACGTCAAAATCTCACTGGACTGTCAGAGTAAATGAAACTGCCCACCACCCATCCACTCCTTACTGCTGCTCAAAGTCATCCACTGGCCCTGGCCCTGATTACCGGTGGAACAACCTTAAACTACCCTGAACTCCTGAACAAGGCCCTGGGTATTCGTCAAAGCTTGTTTGAAAGAGGCCTTAAGGCAGACCAGGTAGTTGTTCTTGATAACCTGCCTCCAGAAGCAATGATCGTAGCTCTCTGGGCTTGTTCGCTAGGTCGTTTTATCGCGTTCCCCCTGAATACACGTTTCCCTGCATCCACATTGAAAGCAACCCTTTCAAACCTGAACCCGGCAATGATCATATCAGATAGGGGTCTGATACCCAGCCTGGCTGTCACATTTAACGAGCTGACTGAATCATCCCAGGGACCTGACGCCAGAAATGCTGTAAATTTTAATCTGGATGAAGCGGCAACACTACTCATGACTTCTGGATCATCCGGAACATCAAAAATTGTCGTGCACAGTCATGGTAATCACATTGCCAATGCGCTGGGTTCTAATTTAAACATACCAATTTCAGCAAACGATCGCTGGTTGATCAGTTTACCCCTGTACCATGTTGGTGGATTGTCAATCCTGTACCGGACGACATTGACAGGAGCAACAGTAGTAATACCGGATCCGCAGACCAGCTTACTGGAAAGCATCACAAAATATCAGATAAGTCATATTTCCTTAGTAGCCACCCAGTTGCAGGAATTGCTGGAAGAGCCAAAAGCCCACAAGTCTCTACAAAAATTGAAAGCTATTCTGTTGGGCGGTAGTGCTATTCCAAAATCGTTGCTAAAAAGAGCTCTGCAATTGGAATTGCCCATTCACATCAGCTACGGCTCCACTGAAATGGCCTCACAGATCACCACTACCCAGGCTTCTGATCGATCAACGGACCTCAATAATTCAGGGACACTCCTGGCCGGACGGGATTTGATCATCTCGGCTGGCGGTGAGATTCTGGTCAGGGGTCAAACCCTGGCACTGGGTTATCAGGATGGTTTACAACGTACCGACCTGAGAGATGCCATGGGTTGGTTCCATACTGGTGACATTGGCTACCTGGAAGTTCAGGGTAAACTCACCGTAACTGGACGTCTGGATAATCAATTCATATCAGGTGGTGAAAATATTCAACCGGAGCAGATTGAAACCATATTGACCAGCATTACAGGTATCTCTCAGGCTCTGGTTCTGGCTCAGCAAGATGAAAAATTCGGTATGCGACCAGTTGCCTACATTCAGACGAACGAGCTTAACCTGAAGGTGGGTGAACTCGTCACTGAATTAAAAAAATCACTGCCGGGTTACATGATCCCCGTTGCTTTTTTTCAAATGCCCGCTGAACTGCTCCAGGATCGCATGAAGCTTTCCCGAAAAGAGTTGATGAAATTCATGCTTAGCGGAAACAATCATTTGCACGCCCTGGCATAGTCGTTTATTTAGTCACCATGAAAAATTCACCACTACAATCAAAAAGCTCACGCCTGGATTCATTCATCGCAAATCCCCGGAAAGCGATCTGGACCTTGGGATTACCGGTTATGATGGGCATGGCGGTCCAAACCCTATATAGTATTGTTGACATGTTATTTGTAGCCAGAATCTCGGTAAATGCCATTGCTGCTCTGGCTTTTAACCTGCCGCTCTTCTGGTTGGCCATGGGGATTAGTTTTGGTCTCGGAACGGGTGTAACTGCTGTGATTGCGCGTTTCATTGGAGCCAAAGATCATGTGGCTGCCACCAATGTTGCCGAACACGGCTTGGTTTTGGGTTTGGTCATCGGCGGACTTTTCAGTACCATCGGGTTGATCTTTGGCGAAGAGATTCTCCTGCTTTTGGGAACTCCTGAAGAATTAATGGCTGACACATTGGCCTATTTCCATGTGATCGCTGGTGGTTTCATCTTTATGATCAGTGGAATTTTCCTGCGGTCCATTTTCAGTGGTGAAGGCGACACAAAAACCCCGGTTAAGATCCAGATTACCAGCACCATCGTGAACATTGTCCTGGACCCGATACTGATCTTCGGAATGGATATGGGTGTTCGCGGAGCGGCCTGGGCAACAGTGATCAGCATGGTGGTAGCGGTGATCATGTATTCCAGGGTTATCCTTATAAAAAAAGCAACCCTGCTTCAACTTAACTTTGGTACTTTCAGTTTAAATCCAGGCTACTTCAAGGATATCTTCAGGATCGGCGTACCCTCTTCGGTCTCCATGCTTATCATGTCCATGGGAGGTGCCTTATTTAACTGGATTCTGGTTCACTATTCACCTGAAGTGGTGGCCGGATACCAGATCGCTGGTCGTCTGGATCAAATCTTTTTTCTCCCTGTCATGGCTATTGCGGGGTCTCTGGTGACTCTGGTGGGCATGTTCTACGGCGCCCAACGCTTTGATCTTATCACAAGCGTAATCAAAGATGGCCTGCGGTATGGCATTATGATCGGCTTGGGTGCTGGACTTATATTTTACATCATTGCACCCTATGTATTTAAGATTTTTACTGATGACCCCACTGTTAATGCTGTGGCTGTCAGTATTATCCGGACCTTTGCACCGGTTTACTGGCTGATTGCCATTGGTATGATCTCCGGTCGAGCCCTGCAGGGGTTGGGGACCGGTATTCCCTCCATGGTAACCACCGCCATCCGGGTGGCTTTGGTCAGCGGACCTCTGGCGTACTATTTTGCAGTGATTTTAGGTAAACCGTATCAGTGGGTTTGGTATGCGTCAGTTATTGCTGTTTTTGCGGCTGCTGGAACATCATTGACCTGGCTGATAATTCGTATTCGCAAAGTTCAGAAGTCCGAAATACCAATTGAGAAAGTTACTGAAGCGTCTGGTTAATGCGATCAGTGACTTTATAACCACCCCTTGATTCCCCCGCGATACTGTGTGTTGCCCTGGGTCGGGATCTACGATAGGAGGGAGTTTTCCTGGTTATTATCACCAGGACCAGCCTCGGCTTTCTGAAGTTCCAAAATCTTACCAATCGGCCGTTCCAGAGCACGGGAACGGGTGGACATAAGTTCCTGAAATTGACGGACAGCTACATCCAGATTTTTTTCGGTTTTCTTCATGACTTCGGTGAATTTAACCCATTGCTGCTGAAATTTAATCACCTGATTCATGATCTCTGACGCCCGCTGTTCAACAATAAAATTCGCCGTAGCCTGATTCAATAGTGAGAGGACTGCATAAAGCGTTATGGGTGAGCAGAGCATGATCTTCTTACTGAGCGCTTCACCAATAAAATCAGGATCCTCCTGGTTGATAAATCCATAAATTGACTCATTGGGAATAAACATCATGGCGTAATCGACAGTGCCTTTAGCAGTATCAATGTAGCCCCGTTTGCTGATCTCATTCAGGTGTTTACGAACATCCTGAAGAAAGGCTTTTTTCTCCATCTCCATGACCTGCTCATCATTGGTTTGGAGATAATTCTCATAATGAGCCAGAGGAAATTTTACATCCATGTTAATTTCACGGTCCTTGGGCAACTTGAAGGTGTAGTCTGGACGTTGACCATCATCCATAGTCTGCTGCTTGGTATAGTTAATGTTCTCCTGCAACCCGATATAACGCAAAATATCTTCGACAAGACGCTCGCCCCATTGACCTCTTTTCTGTGAACTGGCCAGCAAGGTCTGAAGGGTCTCAGTGGTGGTGCGCAGGCGTTGCGTTTCGTCTTTGGAGGTCTGTAGCTCCGTTTTCAGCTCAGTGGACTTCTGGACAATATCCTTGAGGCGCCCATCCATGGTGTCCAGGGATTTCTGGATCAGTTTCTCTTTCTCTCCAAGTTGATCCTGATTCTGTTTACTCTGATCCTTGAATTTATTCTCAGCCAGATTTAGAAATTCTTTCTGACTCTCCCGTAACACATCCTGAGACAAGCTTTTGAAAGTATCCTGTAACTGCTCCTTCATCTCCGTGAGACGTTTTTTCTCTTCCTCCAGGCGATCTTTGGATTCCTCCAGACGGGTGTTGATGGTTGCATTCTCTTCACGTAAATCTTGAGACTCACTTCTTGTTTTTCCAAGTTCAGCTTCTGATCGTTCCAGCTGAGTGTTGAGATTGCTGTTTTCTACTTCCAGACGGGTGATCTGCTCACGATCTATGGGATTATCAGGAGATGCCATTTTTCGAGTAATAAAAAAGGTGGCAACAGCTGTGAGAACAGCGATGAGAAGAGTTGTTACTAAATCCATATTAACCTACTTTAATAAATTTCTGCCGCGGATATAC
>JAOZSM010000102.1:0-6147 GCA_029939675.1 Fidelibacterota bacterium | reverse complement strand
AGTTGTTACTAAATCCATATTAACCTACTTTAATAAATTTCTGCCGCGGATATACCCGGAGTCTCGCGGATTATGATTTTGGCGTTCTTTTCGTTCTAATTTCATTTTATCTATGTCTATCAGCGTTTATCGGCAGCTTTAATTAATTTTCATTTGCCGCGGATTTACGCGGAGTCTCGCGGATTGTTTTTCTCGAGTTGTCGAAGACCATGCGTTTGAATTTTGGTTTTTCGCCAAAGTTGATCAACAAACCTACTTCAATATTAGTGGATCTCAAATAATTTAGTAATTGTGCTTCATGTTCAGGTATTAGTGACTTTACTGCTTTAATTTCAATAATAACTTTATTATCTACAATTAAATCAGTTCGATATTCTCCGATGATCTGCCCACGAAAATGAACATCGATTTTCTTTTGTCTTTCAACTGAGAGTCCAAATTCTTTTAAAACAATATATAAAGCAGTTTCGTAAATGGATTCCAGATACCCAAACCCCAACTCATTATAAACCTCGTAAAAAGCATTAATGATTTTGTCCGTAATATCTTTATACTTTAGTTCCATAGAATCCGTGTCTATCTGCGTTTATCCGCGGCTTAATTAATTTTCTTCAGCCGCAGATTTACGCGGAGTCTCGCGGATTATGATTTTGGCGTTCTTTTCGTTCTAATTTCATTTTATCTATGTCTATCAGCGTTTATCGGCAGCTTTAATTAATTTTCATTTGCCGCGGATTTACGCGGAGTCTCGCGGATTGTGTTTTGGGTGTTCTTTTCGTTCTAATTTCATAGAATCCGTGTATATCCGCGTTTATCCGCGGCTGATTATTTTGGGGGAATTAGAGTTTCTCTGCTAAATCCTGTTCAGCCACAAATTTGACCTGAATTTTGTCCAGCTTTTTAATCTCATCATACCCCACGACAATGGAATATTGATAGACCTCCTGGATTTCCTGGGCAAAGATACGCAAGGCATCCACACCTGGAATTGCCAGCAGCAATTGTTTAAACTTGCCCTGATTCGTGTAATACTTTCCTGGTGATTCAATGGGTCTTGGAAAAGAATGATAGAAAACACGACGACCTGGAAAATCCTCTGGTCCCATACTGATGATGGGGACTATCCGCCAGTCACCACCGGCAATTTCTCTGGTAAAATCAGCATCTATATACCCCAGATCCATAAAGGCATGTTCTTCGAATGACTCTGTTTTTTCTACCAGACCGGAACGTGTTTGACTAAAATGTTCTATCTCATCCAGAATGCGGGGATTGATCCGATAACTGACCTTGAAACTGACCCGGACACTATCGGGTTCATACTGCAAACGCAAGGTATGAATATCGTGAATATTCGCCAGATAAGGATCATAAGCAATGTCATGCCACAAGGTCTCTAACTGATTCCCTAATTTCAACCTGGTTTGGTGTTCATATTTCGACTGTAAATCTTCAGTCTCATTGCGTTGCTTGGTATCAAAAAGAGTGGTGAGCTGGTCGCTCAGGGCAATTCCTGGTAAGGGAGCAATATCACCATCCAATACAGGTCCTTGCGTGGATAATAACTGGTTAGGATCATCGGCAAGTCGCATCTGGGTAAGCACCCATTCCCCCAGTCCTTTCTTCCAGGTCAAAAGCTTAGTATAGGGCAATGTTTTCTCAAAATGACCCAGGACCCGAGTATTTTTTAGCGAGAGCAAATCCATCCGAATAGTGATCTGACCTTCCAGGTAGGAGTAGCTTCCCAGAATCAGATAAGTCTCATAATCCGGATCAACCCGCTTCTGGAAAACAGACTTCCAAATCACATCCTGCAGACGGTGTGGTCGATCAATCAAACCTGCCTTTAAGTCCGGAATAATATAGGTGTAGAGCTGTTCTTTATCTGCAAGCCCTGATTTTAAAAAGCCGGGAAGCCCCTGCACCAGCCATCCCTGTCCCTTATCAGGACCATGGTCCTCAAAAGGTTCTACAAAGACCAGGATGTTCTCTTTGGAAACGGGAAGCACTTTCTGGGAATAGACATTCCCCATCAACAGCGCAAGTACAATTAGGAGAATCAGCTTTTTGCTCATATTTACCCCAGGTTATTCAGAATTTCTGCTGGCAAAATACTGCTCAGTCATGTCAAAATGCAAGGGCCAATCCCAGTCCTAATCTTAGGACTTTTTAGCGATCTTAGCCCAGGTATCCCTTAACGAAGCAATCCGATTAAAGACCGGCTTATCAACTGTAGAATCCGAATCAACACTAAAATAGCCTACCCGCTCAAATTGAAAACGCTCACCTGATTGCACTTTTGCCAGCGAAGGTTCAGCTTTGGCATGTTCAATAATTTCCAGAGAATCGGGATTGATATTGGATCTAAAATCTTGACCTTCAGCAATTTTATCGGGACGTTCTGTTGTAAATAGACGATCGTATATACGAATTTCAGCATCAACTGCGTGGCCAACTGAAACCCAGTGAATGACACCTTTTACCTTACGGTCGGTGGGCTGTTTGCCCAGTGTATCAGGATCATAAGTACAGCGTAATTCAACGATCTCACCACTATCACTTTTGATCACCGACTCACATTTGATGATATAGCCATAACGTAGCCGTACTTCTTTGCCTGGAGCCAGGCGGAAATATCTCCTCACCGGGACTTCCATAAAATCATTCTGATCGATATACAGTTCCCGAGTGAAGGGCAGAGCGCGGGATCCAGCACTTTCATCTTCGGGATTGTTGATTGCCTGAAGTTCTTCAACCTGACCTTCTGGATAATTCTCGATGACAACTTTAAGGGGTCTGAGAACAGTCATTACCCTGGGGGCAATTGCGTTCAAATGTTCCCTGATCTGATTTTCCAGGATGGTCACATCCACTACAGAATTATGCTTGGCGACACCAATATATTCACAGAACTTGCGAATTGATTCCGGGGTATAACCCCGACGTCGCAACCCTGAGATAGTCGGCATCCGGGGATCATCCCAGCCGTTAACATAGCCCTCATTGACCAGGGTCAGGAACTTCCTTTTACTCATCACTGTGTAGGTAAGATTTAATCTGGCAAATTCAATTTGCTGGGGATGGTGGATGTCCAGTTTATCACAGAACCAGTCATAGAGGGGTCGGTGATTCTCAAACTCCAGAGTACAGATCGACTGAGTAATTTCCTCGATTGAATCCGACTGTCCGTGGGTAAAATCGTACATGGGATAGATACACCAGTCATTTCCGGTGCGATGGTGATGCGCATGGAGGATCCGATACATTACGGGATCACGCATATTAAAATTAGGATGAGCCATATCGATCTTGGCTTTTAAAACCCGGGTTCCATCAGGAAATTCACCCTGACGCATCCGTTGGAACAGATCCAGGTTTTCAGCCACACTGCGGTCACGGAAAGGGCTGTTTTTACCAGGTTCACTCAAAGTACCGCGATAGGTACGGGTTTCTTCAGGAGACAGATCGCATACATAGGCATGACCAGCTTTGATCAGCTTTACAGCCCAGTCAAAGAGCTGTTCAAAGTAATCAGAGGCATAGTATTCCCGGTCCTCCCAATCAAAGCCCAGCCACTTGATATCATCCTTGATGGAATGAACGTATTCTGCTTCTTCCTTGCTGGGATTGGTATCATCAAAGCGCAGATTGCATAAGCCACCGTACTTGGCCGCCAGGCTGAAATTCAAGGCAATAGATTTTGCATGACCGATATGCAAATACCCATTGGGCTCAGGTGGAAATCGGGTGTGGACCCGTTGGCCAAAACGACCAGAGCTGAGGTGACCGTTGATGATCTCCTCAATAAAATTTGCCGGTTTTTCAGTGCTGGATGCTGCTGCGTCGCTGTTATCAGTTATCTGCTTCTCTACCATACTTCCCTCATATCATTAAGCCTGTTGTAACAGGTGCTGGTCATAATTTTTAATCAGCAAATAACATACAATTTCAGGGATGATTTAGCCATGATGAATTTTAGTCATTTTCTGTAGCAGACTGACCCTCAACATCATTTTTTTGGGTGGCTGAGATAGATCGCCGCAGTCGTTTCACTCCTTCGCGAAGGCGACTATTGAAACATTACCCAAAACCAGTTCGGCTTAGTGAAAACTGGTTTGCTTAAGACTGTTCCTCTGCAAACATTAAGGCCCGATCAATCCGAGATAGACAACTTTCTTTCCCCAGGATAGCTACGATGTCGAACAAACCAAAACCAACGGCCTTACCGGTTAGGGAAACTCTGAGAGCATGGACAACCATCCCCATCCCAACCCCTTCCTGTTCCACAAAATTACGAAGTAGAGCTTCTATACCTGGTGCAGAAAAATCAGATGCAGTTGCTAAAGGTTGCCTGAATTTTTTAAGCAGTTCCCGTTGTGCCACGGCATTCACCACCCGTTTACGAAACGCTTTTTCGTCATATTCGATTTTTTCATCGGCCTGAAAGAATTCAGAATAATCAAGGATATCGCCTGCGATGGAAATTCGTTCGCTGGCAGCCTCCAGGATGGCCTTTACCTTGGATTTGACATCATCGGTCACGGGTAATGCGATAAATCCAGCCCGTTGCAGGTAAGGTAAAACCATCTCCAATCTAGCAGCCATGGACAAGCGCCACATATAGCGACCTTGGAAGGCACTCAATTTCTGAGGATCAAAACTAGCCGGTGCTTTATTGATTCGCTCCAGACTAAAATCACGGATCATGGCTTCCCGACTGAAATCCTCCGTGTGATCATCCAGAGACCAGCCCAGCAGCAGGAGGTAGTTCACAATGGCATCAGGTAAAAAACCGATCTCACGGTAAAAATCAATAATTACCGGGTTAAAAGTCTCGGGTGAAGCAGTGAGTCCGATCTGGCGGGCGATCTGCTCCCCATGATCGTACAACACTTTGAAATCACGATTCTTAAGATATTTATCCAGTTTACGCTTGCTCAATTTATTTGAACTACCGGGCTCAGCTACAAAAGGTAAATGAGCATACTGGGGTAGTTTCAATCCCAGACTCTGAGCAATAAAGATCTGGCGTGGTGTATTGGACAGGTGCTCAATCGCACGAATTACGTGACTGATCTCAAAAGCCCCATCATCCACCACATTGGTGAGATGGTAGAGACAACTGCCATCTTTTCGCTGGATCACATGGTCCTGTTCACCGGACCATTCAAATGACATGGCTCCCCGGACCATATCGTGAAACTGACATTGACCCTCCCGAGGCATCTTAAGCCGTACAACTGCCTCTCGACCTTCAGCTTCGAAACGCGTAACATCTGCTTCAGTTTCAGCCATCCATTGACGACTATATATGAATTGACGTTTTTCCTTCTCGGCAGCTTGGCGTTCTGCCCCAAATTCTGCCGGTCGGGAAAAATCTTTATAAGCGTGACCCTCAGCTAAAAGTTTCGCTACAGCCTGGTCGTAGAAATCAGAGCGTTGTGATTGGAAATAGGGTGCGTGAGGTCCCCCGACATCAGGACCTTCATCCCAGTCGATACCCAACCATTTGAACCCATCCATGATGGGCTGCAAGGCGTCGGCTACATTGCGGGCTTGATCAGTATCATCCACCCGCAGGATAAATTTGCCGCCATGGTGTCTGGCAAATAGCCAATTAAACAGGGCGGTGCGAACACCACCGATATGTAGATAACCAGTTGGACTAGGTGCAAAGCGAACCCGCACGTTTGATGTATTAATAGTCAATGAATTAATTCCTTAAAAAATTATTTTATTCCTGATTTCACCCTGAATTTGCCACACCAAACCTCATCCCAAGCGTAGTCGAGGGACCTGGTGCACAATACTCTGGGTGGACTCAATCGAGAGTAGCTACATTTAGATGTTACATTTCAAATAAATTTCTATATCCCTCGACTTGGGTCTACACCTACCGGCTACGCCCCCACAAGCCGCTGGGGATGACTAGGGTAGATTTACAGTCAGTAAGCTATTACCGTCTCAACCAAAACGAACTGTCCCCATATGGTGTCCTGCCAGGTCAAGGCTCACCTCATCTCCTGGACTTAGAACACCCACTCCTTCTGGCGTTCCGGTAAAGATAATATCGCCGGGCATCAAGTCAGTATATTCCTCGAGATAGGCTGGAATCTTTTCCAGGGGAAGGATCATCTGACTACTGTC
>JAOZSM010000101.1 GCA_029939675.1 Fidelibacterota bacterium | reverse complement strand
CTCGAACTTTACAAACTGAAAAGGTTTGCTATAGCTTCCTTCACCTTCTCGGGCATTTACGCTGCCACCAAAACCAACCGTACCGCCTTCATTATTTATGTATAGCATAGATGTTTCACCATTGTTTCGGGACATTATCTCATTATTATCAAAATTCAGATTGTCCCCATCGGTGGCCCCCACTTGAAGATAGCCACCACTGCCAGGACTAACATCTGATCCACCCTCAATGTGAAGTCGTTGCTCAGGATCGGCGGTCCCAATACCCACTTTACCAGCACGAATACTCATAGTCTTGTTGTTGTTTGCATAGATGTCTAACGCGCCATCACCGTCAGAGTCTAAACCAGTGTCCGTATCACCGACTGCGATATCAACTGCCGGTGTACCTCCAAAGTTGTTATTATCCACATAAATGTCGCCGCCTTTAACGGTTAATTTCCCCCCTGGAGCATCCGTACCGATACCCACATTACCATTACCCTTCCAGAACATGATCTTATCAACCCACTGGGAACGGAGTTTTAATCCATTATTGGTACCTGCACCAGAAAACATACCCTGGAAGGTGAACGATTTTAGATCATCACCATTCTCATCAAAGTGAATCAAATCTGCATTATCCCCAGGCGCAACGATTGACAGCTTGGCCTGTGGATTGGTGGTGCCAATACCAACATTTCCACTACCAGGGAAAGCATTGCTTGATCCGGTCAGATTAGCCAACTCATACGGTGTTACATTTAACCGCAGTCTAGGGCTCATGGTCTCAGTCTCGACAGAAATTTCCAGATAATTGCTGCCATTAGAATTGAAGGATGTAATGGGATTCACATCGCCTAAAACGACCTGATATACACCATTTTCAACGGCAACAGTCTTAGTGTGTGGCCCCCACAAGAGGGTTCCTCCATCCAGGGCACTATAAATAGAGAAGGCCATGGTATAGTCACCATCCTCAACTGAATGACCATCACTGTCCCGTAGGACTCCCTGAGTGCTAATTGATTGTGCTGTAATGCTTACAGCAAAAACCATAAATAAAATACTGATCAGTACGCTTGTTCGTTTCACGACAAAATCCTCCATTTAGATATATTTAATTGATTATTATTGACCCTCACGCAAAAAGTCCCTCTCGCAGTGGCCGCAAAGACGCAGAGTGTTGATATTTATGAGTTAGACATGTATGCGATATATGGTTGTATTTTATGCTCTTAGGGCACATTCGATGCTTTCTCACTACTTTTTGCGAGATCGTCATTATTAGTTGAGCTAAAATGGCTATCTGTCTGATACAACGCTAAATAACACATTATTGTTATAGTTTTATTTGAACAAAGGTCACTAAGTGAATTGTTTTCCAAAAAGATGCCTTTTCCTTCGAAAGAGAGCCTTTTAATGTTTAGAGAAACCCATTGATATTGGGCAGTCTCCGCTGAAAAATAATAATGTGTGAAAGGTAAACTTTTAACCTAAGTAAACAAGTAGTGCTGAGCGCTATCTCATAGCAGTTTAGGGTATTTGATTGAGGTCACATTTTATAGTTTGGAAGTTTGGAAGTTTGGAAGTTTGGGGGTTTGGGGGTTTGGGGCAAATTAGTGTCTGTCCTTAATGTCTGAAAACAAACCGTTGAAACGGTTCCACTTAAGATTACCGAACCAGAAACCCACGACTTAAGTCGTGGGCTGCTATGCACTTAAGGATGATTGTAACCATTTCAATGGTTTCCTGTATTTTTGGAAATAGCAACTTTATGGACAGATACTAATTATTATCTAAACGAGCAGAGGCTCCCTGGAGGAACCTCTGCTCATTTATAATTGATTTATGCTGGTATTTAGCTATGATTTAATAAACGCCAGTCTGTTGACCTGCTTAATAAAAAGCTGATACTGCAATACTGGTAGTTTCACTCGCATCTGAATAATTGAATTTATATCCTGTAATTTTATCATAACCATCATCATATGTGCCGTTCTCATTTACATCCAGATATACAAAGGCAGTGATATTTCCCTCAGAACCTGATCCCAGAACAAAGCGCTTGATTGAATTTTGCCCGGTTGTGATTGGTAATTGATCAACTACATCAATTGCCGCTCCTTCACAATTGGAGTAGCAGCCCTCAGAAAGAGCCAGATACCAATCTCCTTCTGCACTAAAGTAACTGTCATCATTCCAGGTAACCCCGGTTTCCACGTAAAGCTGTTTTTCACAATTAACAATAAATAATGCTGCGAGTATGGTGATAAAAATGTTCATTGTTTTCATGATAGTTCCCCGATTCGTTATTTTTTGGTTTTCCTGTTTCATACAGCTCTAATATGAATCAAAGACACTCAGGAATTTATCGGGGAAAGCCCTATTACCGGCTGGGTTATACCTGATTCGACACAGGATAATACTGATAAACTGGCCCAGGTTATTCATCATGTGAGTTTTTTCTATATCCATCATACAAAGAATTTATCCCTCGACTTGGGACTTCGCTTTTCAGCTTCGCCCCCACATGCCGCTCGGGATGAGGAACATGGATTCATACGAATATCCAAGGCTGGGCTAAACATCATTGTAAAATAATACCCCCCACCATTTGCATGATGAGGGGTTTGTGCAGGGATGAAACAGTTTGATTATTCGTAGCGGAGAGATTTAACCGGATCAGCAACAGCCGCCTGATAAGACTGCCACGCTACTGTTAGGATCGCGATGGAACTGGCGATAAGTGCTGAACCGATAAAAACAAGAATACTAACATCGATCCGATAGGCAAAATTCTCCAACCAACGTTGCATTGCATAATTGGCCACCGGAACAGCGATAATAATCGATAGAAACATCAGCTTTAGTGTATCCTTGGAAAGTAAAACTAGAATATTGGGGACTGAAGCACCCAGGACCTTGCGAATCCCGATCTCTTTCGTCCGCTTTTGAGCTGTAAAAGCAGCTAAACCCAGGAGTCCAAGCGCTGCAATAAATATTGCCAGAACCGCAAAGAGGAAAACAATATTCCCTGATTGTCTTTCAGTCCGAAAAAGCTGAGCATAATATTGATCGAAATGATCATACTCAAGCGCCTGTTCATTAGCGAATTGTTTCCATGAAACTTCAATATGGGACAAGGTGGACATGGTCTGATCAGGATCGACCCGGACCGTCACAAACTTACCCCAATTCGGTATAAAACGAGCGTTACCATCACCCATGAGGTGCATAGCCATTGGTATGATCTGCTGTTGGGGCGCATCAAAGTGGTAATCTTTAACCACTCCGATGACCTTCAATAAGGTCCGATCAGCGCCACCCCTTCCAGCAAAAGTGATTAACTCCTTCCCAATGGGGTCAGTTATCCCGAATATCTTTACAGCCGCCTCATTTAAAACGACAGCATTTGTATCAGTACCCCATTCACGAGAAAAGAAGCGTCCTGCCTGCATGCTTAGCTCGTAAACATCAGCATAGTCATGATCTACCCAGAAGCTGGCCAGCAGCCGCATGGCTTCCCCCTCTTCGTTGACCATTCCATAAACATTATGATTGACGCCATCATTATTCCCTGGAATGGCTGTGCTATTGCTAACGATCAAAGCTCCCGGATCTTCCCTGACTGCGGATTTAAAACCCTGGATCGTTCTACCGATATCATCCGTTTTTTTGACAATAATCAGATTATCAGGATTCAGCCCCAGATCCTTGGTTTGCAGGTAATTCATTTGATCTCTGATGATCATAGTGCCGATCAACAGCGTAATGGATACGGAGAATTGGAAAATGACCAATCCGTTACGTAGCCAACTGCTCCCGCTCCCGGCTGAACCATTGCCCTTCAACACTTTAACGGGATTAAATGATGATAAAAGAAATGCTGGATAGCTACCAGCCAATAAGCCAACTGGGATCACCCACAGATAGATGAATGGTACATCTGCCCATTCTAACTTCAAAGGTGTATCAATGAATATTGAAAACCAGGGCAGGATTATCACCACGATTAACAGAGCAAGACTAAAAGATATGAAGGTTACAAAAATAGACTCAGCCAGAAATTGGAAAATAATCTGCCCTCGTTTTGATCCCACAGTTTTGCGAATGCCTATTTCACGAGCACGACTCATGGACCTGGCTGTAGATAAATTCATGTAGTTTATGCAAGCCAGTAACAGGATAAAAATGGCGATATAGCCAAATATTCTGACGGTCTCACCATCACCACTCACTTCGATTTCATCATCATGGTGCGAATTGAGGTGGATGTCAACCAGGGGGGTCAAGAAGAGTCGATAGGCATCTCCACGTTCCTCAAATTGATCCATTGTGACACCCAGGAATTGTTCTACCTGTGGCCCCACATACTTTCTGACAAGCGCAGGCAGTTTTTCGTCGAGTTGCCTATAATCACTGCCCTCTTGAAGAACCAGATAAGTATGAAAATTATTATTCACCCAGATGGTATTTCGAGAATCACCATAAGTGGCCATGGCACTCAAAAAGTCAAAATGCCAATGTGAATTTGATGGTAACTCCTTAACTACTCCCGTTACATTGAAATCAGAGCGGTTGTCAGAATTAAATATTTTCCCGATGGGGTCTTCATTTCCAAAATATTTTTGAGCCATCCTTTCAGTTATCACAACCGAAAACGGCTGGGTGAGTGCTGTGGTGGGATCACCCAATACAAACGGGATCTCAAATACTTCAAAAACATTGGAATCAGCCTGCCACCATTGCTCTTCAGAAAAAACCTTATCTTCATAGCGCAGCACCGGGAACCCTGTGTGACGAATACGGGTGTAATTGATTACTTCAGGATAGTCGTCCAGCATGGTTGGACCGGCTGGGGCACATGACAGCCCCATAGTGAACTCGTTGTCCCCCATTTTACCTTGCAAATCAAGCCGATATATCTGCTCAGCCAGAGGATTAAATTCATCATAGCTATGTTCATAGCGTACATACATCAGAATCAGGACACAGGTGGTCACACCGATGGCTAAGCCAGCAATATTGATGAAAGCATAGAGCCGTTGTTTGATCAGAGATCTAAACGCTATTTTGATATAACTTAACCACATGATGATTTCTCCAGATTTGGTCTAGACTTACTTTTGGGTTTGGAATCACACATGAAAATTACCATTCAACTGCTCATCAGCAATTTTTCCATCAAATAGATTGACCGTCCGATTACCATAAGCAGCATAAGCAGGAGAATGGGTTACCATCACAATCGTAGTACCTTGCTGATTGAGATCCTTCAAAAGACCCATGACCTCATCACCGTGTTTTGAATCCAAATTTCCAGTAGGTTCATCTGCCAGAACGATCTTAGGATTCGTGATCAAAGCGCGAGAAACTGCCACCCTTTGCTGCTGTCCACCAGATAGTTGTTGAGGAAAATGAGAATGGCGGTGACCTACTCCCATGCGCTCCAGCATATCCATAACTCGGGTTTTACGTTCACCGGCGGGTACTCCAAGATACAAGAGCGGCAATTCTACATTTTCGTACACGCTTAGCTCATCAATGAGATTAAAACTCTGGAACACAAAACCGATATTTGCTTTACGGAAATCAGCCCTCTGACTTTCGCTGTACCCACTGACCTCCTCATCCAGGAAATAGAATTTCCCTGAACTGGGATTATCCAGAAGTCCCAGGACATTCATGAGGGTCGATTTACCACAACCGGAGGGTCCCATAATAGATACAAACTCACCCTCCTTAATATTTAGATCGATCTGATTTAAAGCCGTTGTCTCAATTTCTTCAGTCCGGAACACTTTGGTTAAACCATCGGTTTTTATCATAACATTCTCCTTTTATAACTATTTACTTTTTCTGATTGACGCCTTCGCAAAAAGTATATGATAGAACATGAATATCACCCTAACATCAATAAATATAGCAACTTGTGCAAACATAGGCTATATTCTTAATTATCAACACTTTGCGCCTCTGTGTTCTCTGCGAGAGGGGCTTTTTGCGGGCTATTCATGATTCTTTTGTGAAATCAAGTTGTTCGTAATCCCCAAATTGACCATAGCTGCTGGTGATGACCCGGTCTCCTTCATCAAGCCCCTCCAGGACTTCATAATAATCCTGGTTCTGCCGGCCCAGTTTTATAGCTCTTTTGCTGGCGCTCTGGTCCCCTTCATCCAATACGTAGGCCCACTGACCCCCCGTATCCTGAAAAAACCCACCACGATTTAACAGCAGAGCTTCCTTCGGATTTCCTAACTCAAGTCTGAACCGCACGGTCTGACCCCTGCGGATGTCCTTGGGTGTTTCGTTCTGGAACTCCAATTCAACTCGGAATTGACCATTTAAAACCTCTGGATAGATCTTGGTAAGAGTGACTCGATAATCAATATCATCGATCATAAAATGACCTGATTGATCAAGATTGACCCGAGTAATGAAATGCTCATCAACTGGGGTGCTGATCTTGAAACCATCTAAAATATCGATCTGACCCAGACGTTCACCCCGGACTTTGGCCTGTCCGATTTCGGCATTCAGGCTGGTGAGTTGCCCTGACACCGGTGCGGTGATAACCAGGTTATCCAGGTTTTGTTTTACGATCTCCATGTTGTCCTGCATCCGCTGTAGACCGCTTTCCAATTGCTCTACCTGGACTTCACGATAGATGGAATCCTGCTCAAAAGATTGCAGGGTCAAATCGCGTTTCTTTACCAGAAATTGATAGTTATCGTAGGTTTCTTCGTATTCTTCGGTGGGAATCATCTTTTTATCAGCCAATTTCGCATTACGGGTGTAGACTCTTTTGGATTGACGAATCTGATAATCCAGATCAAGTAATTGCGATTGGAGCGTGAGTCGATTTTGCTCCATGGCCAATTTTGTATTCCGTAAATTATTACTCTGCTGAAATAATTCGGCTTCCCGGTACATGATATCAAGCAGTAGATTTGTATTTGCTAAACTGAGTATCTTGTCACCCTTGGTTACAAAAGTACCGGCTTCAATGTATCGGTTCTCAACCCGACCACCCTCGATGGCATCCAAATAGTAGGTTCGAATGGGCACCACGCTCCCATTCAGAGGTATAAACTCTTGAAATTCGCCCTGCTCTACCGTACTGATGCGCACCCGGCGATCGCTGATCTTCAGCGAATCACCACTTTTAGAACTTAATGCGAAGGCAGTTGCGATGATTATTGTAACGCCAAGAATGAGAACGGCAGGTTTGAACTTCTGCCATTTTGATTTTTCAATTTGTCGATCCATTTCAGTCCCAAATAGTTAGCTGCATATCTCTAAACCGGTCAATTATTCGATACCCGATAATATTGATTTGCATGTTAATCGCAGATGTCATGTCTTCATATATGACAAGCCATGTGCCAGCAGTCCGGACTGACATGCTTTCTATCTGTTTATAATGACTTTAGTTCTAGTCTGAGTTTTCTGTATGAGCCAATTTTGGAATTGATTTACTCAGATAGATATAGATTCCATATCAATAATATATGGATATTGCTGAATCGGTGTCTGAAATTACTGCTTTAAACTTATCTAGAAGTCCGGCTGCCCATTCCCACTGATTAGTGTCTGTCCTAAATGTCTGAAAACAAACCGTTGAAACGGTTCTTCTTCTAATAGCTGAATCAGAACTCCACCACTTAAGTCGTGGGCTGCTATGCACTTAAGGATGATTGTAACCATTTCAATGGTTTCCTATATTTTTGGAAACAGCAACTTTATGGACAGACACTAATAATTGCTGACTTTTGATCAGGTTTGTTCTTTTTTATCAGATTTTGTGGAAGCTCTTCCAGTAGGCTTGAAAAAGCATAAGTATTTTACATAATCGTCCCGTTCATGCGACAATAGAGATAGGAATTATAAAGAACTCTCTCCTTTGTAATGGATTGTTCCTCCTTGCCAACCAGAAGCCCCCAATTGGGGGCTTCAGGTTGGTTTTATGTCATACTCAGCTTCACTTCAACAATCAAAAATCAGCATTCCTTGTTCGACATTCAACGAAGTAGGCATATCTCTTCCTACGATTTAAGAACAAGGAACAAGGAATGTCGAATTTAGATGTACATGTTCTGTGCGTTCTCTGCCTACCCGGTGAAGCTCGAAGAGAGAAGACTGGCAAAAGGGACTTTTTACGGGATCGTTAATTATGAAGTCAATTAGTATTAAACCTGCAATGGCCAGAATATGGGTAGTACAAAAACTGCGATCAAACCGAATAAGATGACCAGGGGTAAGCCAACTTTGGTGTAATCGGTAAAGCGGTAACCGCCAATTCCCATGACCAGCAGATTCACCGGATGACCGACCGGACTGAGAAAGCTACTGGAACTTCCAATGGCTACCACCATCATCAAAGCATAGGGTGATAAACCCATATCTCCAGCCGTGATCAATGCGATAGGAGCCATGAGTACAGCTACTGCAGCCGTGGGCATGATCTGGGCAAAGAGACAGGTGACGAGAAACAGACCAGCTAAGATCCCTTGAGGCCCCATAAAAGCAAACGACTCCAGAACATGATGGGCCAGGAGGGTTGTCACACCGGTCTCCCCCATGGCAATCCCCAGACTCAACATACCGGCAATGAGCATGATAGCCCGCCATTCTATCGCTTCATAAGCTTCATCCATTGAAAGACATTTTGTTAACACCATGAGCACGGCGCCTGTCAGAGCAGCAATAAATATGGGTAGCCAGCCCATGGCTACTGTGAACAGAACCCCCAACTCAATCCCGGAGGCCGTTAAAACTTTTTCCTTTTTATAGATGGGTTGATCCAGTCCGCTGATAACCAGGAAATCATCTTCCTGTTGCAGCCGAGCCAGATCCTCTCGCATACCATAGACCATCAAGGCGTCACCAGCTTCCAGGGCAAAGTCACGCAAATTGGTTCGAAAAGCTCGATCCTTGCGCCAAATGGCCAGGACTGACAGTCCAAATTTCTCCCGGAAATACAGCTCCCCAATTGTTTTACCAATAACGGAGGTACGAGGTGATAAGGTTATCTCCGCAACACCAACTTCATCTGATTCCAGATGCTCCAGGTCAGTATCGATCTGTTCTTCCAGCTTGAGGTTCTGAAGACTGTTCAATATCTTCAATATCTCAGGCTCACCTATGACAATAAGAATATCATCCGCCTCCAGCTCCTCCTGCGGTGATGGCATAAAGTGGATCTTGTTCTGACGGTTGATTCCCAAAACATTGATCCCCAGGGCACTTTTTAGATGACTCCGGGCAATAGATCGGCTTACCAGAGCTGACTCCCTGGGAATGTGAATCCCGATGAGATGCCGGTGAAGCTTGTATTTCAGAGCAATTTTACGGGCACTGACATACTTGAAAGCAGCAAAATCCTTACTGGAATTCATGAGATCAAGTTTATCGGTTTGACCGATGGCTATCAGCAGATCATCCTTGTTGAAACGGTAATTCCTCAGTCTGGATACCCGCACTTTATTTTTCTGAATCACAGCCAGAATATTAAAGCCAAAGGAATTGCGAGTGCCGGCTTCTTTGAATGTTTTGCCTATATAGATAGAATCAGGTGCGATCTTAAACTCAGCAAATTTGAGCGCCTGTTGTAATTGATGCTCTCCCACTAACCAGCCATGTTTCAGCGTAAGGGTTTTCCAATCCTGCAAGACCCCCACCTGCTCTCGACGACCACCAACCAGGAGCTTATCATTTGTTCTTAATTCAGTATCAGGTCCCGGGGCCAGTAACGTATTTTCCCCTCG
Organism: Fidelibacterota bacterium; assembly: GCA_029939675.1. Taxonomy (GTDB): domain Bacteria; phylum Fidelibacterota; class UBA8477; order UBA8477; family JABMPR01; genus JABMPR01. The sequence goes on along the minus strand of JAOZSM010000101.1, from coordinate 928 downwards.
AATAATGGCCAGCACATTAAATCCCAGGGCTGAGCCCAAGCGGGTTTCAGCTAAATTTTTATCAGCCAGAGCAGAGTCCCCAGGGATGGATAACGTTAGTAAACGCTCATTCAGTTCATATTGGCCATTGAGGGTGTCGGTGATGGAGGTTAAGCGTCCCAAATCTCGATCTGGCAGCATGTGACGACCCCATACAACCAGATAGATAATCCCAACTGTCATGGCGATCAAGCCTACTGGAGTGAAATCGAATAGCTCAAAAGGAGCCAGGCCAACTGTTTCAAGGGCGCTGCTGATCAAAATATTTGGAGCAGTGGCTATCAGGGTTGTCAACCCCCCAAAGAGTGAAGCAAAAGCCAGGGGTATCAGTAATTTGGAAGGAGAGCGGCCAGTCCGGTGGGCAATTTCCATGACAACGGGCAACATGAGAGCAGCCACACCAATATTATTCATAACGCCTGAGAGGATAGCAACGGTCACCATCATAATGACCAGTAATCTGAGCTCACTATCACCAGAGAGTTTGAGGATGTGCCCTCCCAGGATCTGGGCCACCCCTGCCCGAACCAACCCGGCACTGAGCACCAGCACAGAAGCAATCGTTACAATGGCCGTATTACTGAAACCGGCAATGGCGTCATGGTGATTTACAAAACCAAAGATGGATAGAATAAGCATGACGGATAAGGCAACCAGATCAACCCGAAGCCATTCGGTGACAAATAATAGGACTGCCACACCAAGGACAGACAGCACAAAAATCATGTCAAAAGTCATTTATATTCTATCACCCTTCCCTGATATTGTCAATTTATAACTACGCTACAATGCTGACAGAAAGAGCGATCAGCAGTTGTCCAGAATAGTAAAATGCCAAACTGATTCGATTGTATTTCCAAACTTTCCAGAAGCGGTTTGCGGCCAGGAT
>JAOZSM010000100.1:6666-10744 GCA_029939675.1 Fidelibacterota bacterium | reverse complement strand
GTGACTTTCAGTCACCAGCCAAACCTATGTACTTTCAGTGCATAGTGGTTTAGTTTGGACTTTAGACTTCCAACTCACTTCAAACTTTCCAAAATCTTAGTCAACATACTCTCATTCAATTTTTTGGCTGCATTGGTGAGGGCCGTGTTGGCTGCATTGGGATAGTTCAGCTCAATTCCTTTTACTCTGGATAGGGAGTTTTTATAGATTTCATCACCGTTTTCCCGATCTATCAGGCTTAAACTTACATCAGCAAATACGGTGTACATTCCATTGTACTCGGTGCCCCTGGTTGCAGTGGCACTGAGGGTCATCTGCCAATCTGCCTGTGAAGGATTTTCCACGAAATGGAAACCCTGTTGAATCAACTGATGCTTAAGATAGGGTTCAACTTGGAGCTGATTATGGGCCTGTCCATCGAAAAATTCTGAAGATTCCAGATAAATACTGGGGTTGCTTACATCAATGATAATGCGAGTTGTTGCCCGGGGAATGCTATTAATAATGGCCATGAGAACCGGGGGGATTTCATCACTCAACATGCTGGACAGATCCATACTCGTTTCCAGAATCTGGATCTTTTTCCCGGATGTAATGGAACTCACTTGAATTTTAGCAAAGCCCCTTCCGCCAGTGTTAATTGATCCAAGCAGTTCTCCTGAGCCCTTGGCGAACCGAACTACCAGGGGTAAATATCGAATAGATCTACCATCACCGGATTTAGCGTGGATAGTGAGATCGTTCTGCATGGGTTTCCCCAGTTTTCCGGTTACCCTGGATTTATTTGGTGTCAGTGTGACATCAGAAATCAGATCGTGGATGAATTGGTTGACCTCATTGCTCAGAATGACTGATTGACCTGATACATTGGTAACCAAAGCTTCGTTCAAGTAGGGCAGGAGGGGTAAGAATGACTGCACAGAAGCATTAAAAGCTTCGGTAAAGTTTCCCAATTGTTCTGCTGCCTGTCCTTTTTGATAAAAGTCTAGGGAAAGACTCAAGGCTGCCTGGCGTTTTCTGGCCTGAATGGCAGCATATTTGGCTTTGGATAAACGATAGTAAGCATACTGGTAATGCTGATCCTGCCAGCTGTCCACAAATTCATGACCTTCCAGGTCTGCCACAGCCTGAGATCTCGCTGTGGCCAAGTATTCCTCCTCAGTAAGCTTCCCTTTTTCGATAAGAGTAGTAACAATATCACTGGTGATCGTGACAGTGATCTGTGAAGCCAGATCGGCTAATGCCAGATCCTGAGCACTTTTCTGGGCCTTTGTTCCGTATTGACTCTTTGCCGCTGAGCCAATACCAATGTAATAACTTGGATCGATAGGGTGCTCCATGAGCCAGACAGGTTTTGGTTCAGCGGAGATATTTTGAGGAGTAGCCGACGGGGTACCGCTTGACCCACAGCCCCAGATGAGCAAAGAAATTGTTGTAAGAGAAAGAGCCTTGGAAATAAAATTCATATTTAACCCCTGAATTTATATAAAATAATTGATGCCCAAAAAATAGCAGCAGGAAACCATATTCAAAATATTGATTGGGTCATTTGCATCAAAATTGATTTCCTGTTTATGATTTGTCCTAAAGTGAGTTTCAATAGGTTACAGGCAAAGTGACCTTTTAAGTTTGTGCAAATGTTGATCCTATGTGAATTAACTGCAATGTTGAGATAATTTAACCAGAACTATGGTTGTTAAATATTTACCCCAGGCTTTCGAGGTTGTGTGAGAATAGAGGGTATCACTTATCCCACGCTTTAGAGGCTGTGTAAAAACGGGTTGAAACCCGTTTTTTACACAGCCATATCTGGTGGATGTTTCGTAATCCCCAGGTTGAAACCCGGGGCTACTGAGAACAATAACAACAGGATACATCGATTAGTTGTTATTATCCTCAGTTTTGCAATTCCATTAATATTTCTGCTTGATATTGTATTTTTTCACGGCCTCTGAAGCATGGGGTAATTGATGAGTACTTATTATTCATAGCACTACACGAACTTCAGATGCCATACTATTATTCCTTAATGTTTTATGAATGTGATTGGAAAACTTTTGTATGGTAGGCTTTCTTAGTAATATCAGGTGTTTCTATACGCTTTATCTGTGTTCATCTGCGAATATCTGTGGCTAAAAAAAGTTTTGCATTAAACTGATTTGAATTCAACCCAAAGCAGGGATGGCAGTGTAGGATTTACTACATTCTCATTTATTTTACACAAGATCAATGCTTGGAGTGAACTTTGCACAGACAAATGAGTTAATAAGCTTGATGGTATCACAAAAACTGCCTCTCGCCAGTCTACGCTCTTCGAGCTTCGCCCGGCAGGCAGAGAACGCAGAGACGCAAGGTGTTGATAAATATGAACATACGAGATAATTATATAAATACTTATTATTGCAACAGTTAGGGCAGTATTTATGACTTATCATATACCTTTTGCGATTTCGTCAAGCTTGATATACTAAGATATTAAAAATAAGAATGAGGGAAGTTAACATGCAGTTTATCGATTTGGGCAAGCAACAGAGTTTGATCAAAGATGCTATAGATACCAGGATCCAGACAGTTCTGGCCCATGGAAAATATATTATGGGACCTGAGATCAAGGAAATGGAAACCCAATTGGCTGAGTACGCCGGTACTAAGTACTGCGTTAGCTGTTCATCTGGAACGGATGCCTTACTCATGCCGCTTCTGGCCTGGGACATCGGTCCTGGTGATGCTGTCTTTACCACCCCCTTCACCTTTATCGCTACTGCCGAAGTGATCCAACTGCTGGGAGCTACGCCTGTTTTTGTGGATATCGATCCCCTGACCTATAATATTGATCCTGATTTGTTGGATGTGGCCATCAGTAAAGTCGTTGAAGCAGGTGAATTGAAGCCCAAGGTGATCATCCCGGTAGACCTATTTGGCCTCCCCGCTGATTTTCCAGCAATTAAGTCCATTGCCCAAAAATATGATATCAAAATACTAGAGGATGCTGCCCAGGGTTTTGGGGGAGAGATCAATGGCAAAATAGCCGGCAGCTTTGGCGATGCTGCTTCCACCTCATTTTTTCCGGCAAAACCCCTGGGGTGTTATGGCGATGGCGGAGCGATTTTTACAGATGATGATGATCTCTATGAAAAACTATTATCCGTCCGGGTCCATGGTAAAGGCGGGGACAAATATGATAATATCCGCATTGGTATCAATGGCCGTATGGACACCCTCCAGGCTGCCATCATTCTGGAAAAATTCACCCTCTTTCCCAATGAGATCAAATTGCGCAATCAAGCAGCTGCAAAATACAACGAGCTGCTAGCTGAAAGTGTCGTTACACCCCAAACTCCGGCAGGCTATACTTCAGCATGGGCTCAGTATTCTGTTTTGGCCAAAGATGCCCAGGAGCGTCAAGCAATCCAGGCCAAGCTTAAGGATGCCGGCATACCATCGGCAGTCTATTATCCAAAACCGCTTCACCAGCAGACGGCCTTTGCCCACCTGAACTATCAGGATGGTGATTTCCCCATCAGTGAGGAAATGAGCCAAAGAATCTTCAGCCTCCCCATGTATCCCTATATCCCGGAAGCAGATATTGAGAGAATATGTGATGTGATTAAGGGGTAGTCGAAAGTTGGAAAGTCAAAAGTCGAAAGTGTTAATATGAAGATTGAGCAGTTTGAGGATATTATTGCCTGACAGAAGGCGAAGGATTTAACCGTTGAAATATACCAGTTATTCAAAGGTAATAGGGACTTTGGGTTTAAAGACCAGATCCAAAGAGCTTCTGTATCAGTTATGAATAACATTGCGGAGGGATTTGAGCGGGATAGTGATGCTGATTTCAGAAGATTCTTATTTATTGCCAAAGGTTCATGTGGTGAAGTAAGGTCTATGCTATATATAGCCAAAGAACTAAACTACATGGGTGATGCAGAGTTTAAGCAACTATCAAGATTATCGATTGAAATATCCCGAGCAATTTCCGGCTTCATTAAGTCGTTGTCGTGAGTCGAAAGTCAAAGGTCATATGACTTTCGACTTTAAGACTTTCGACTTTAAGACTTTCGACTTTAAGACTTTCGAC
>JAOZSM010000100.1:2895-6566 GCA_029939675.1 Fidelibacterota bacterium | reverse complement strand
GACTTTCGACTTTAAGACTTTCGACTTTAAGACTTTCGACTTTAAGACTTTCGACTTTAAGACTTGCGACTTACACATAATGGTATAATAATTTGAATAAGAAAAATTCTTAGTAAGGATAAATAATGAGTAACAATAAAAAGGTTTGCGTCATCGGTGCCGGGCGTTGGGGGACCAACCACATCAAGACCCTGAAAAATCTGGGATCTTTGGCTGGTATTGTGGAATCACGGGAGAATCGCCGGGAAGAATTGAAAACGCTATTCCCGGAAGCCCAGTTGTTTCATAGTGTCACCGACGTTCCGTTGGATGAATTTGATGGCTTCACCGTTGCCACGCCGGCTGAGACTCATTTTGAAGTGGGCTCTTATCTACTGGAACATGACAAACACGTCCTCATTGAAAAACCAATTGCCCTGAATACCAGTGAAGCCGGTAAACTCAAGCAACTCGCTGATGAACATGGTGTCAATCTCATGGTGGGTCACGTCCTGCTCTTTCATCCAGCCATCATCAAGATCAAGGAACTAATTGACTCTGGCAAGATCGGCAAACTGGAGTACATCTACAGTAATCGTCTTAATCTGGGTACTGTGAGAACCGAAGAAAATATTTTGTGGAGTTTCGCCCCCCACGATATCTCCATCTTTCAATATTTTATTGGCTCAAATCCTACCGAAGTGGTCAGTCGGGGCGGCGCTTTTCTGCAGCCCGGTATCCATGATACCACCATGACTACTCTGACTTACCCGGATAATGTGGTGGGTCATATTTTTGTGAGCTGGCTGCATCCCTTTAAAGAACACCGCATGGTGATTATCGGCTCCAAAGGGATGATCTCTTTTGAGGACAGCTCCCAGGAGAAAGATATTCTTTTTTATGAAAAGGGGATTGACTGGATCCAGGGTGAACCCATCAAGCGGGATGGTCCCACCGAAGTAATGCCCTATGAGAAGGGCTTTCCCTTGACCAATGAGCTCCAGTATTTTCTTGATCATCTGGATGACTCAAAACTTGAGATTGCTGATGGTCAGAATGCCTTTGACGTATTAGAGGTGCTGGAAAAAGCCACGGAATCCCTCCAGGGAGCAGCCCTGGAAACCGCCAGTGATGCAGTACCAGAGAGCTCGGATTATTTTGTCCATGAAACCAGTGAGGTTGATGCTGGTGTCGAAGTTGGTCAGGGAACCAAGATCTGGCACTATTCGCATGTCCAGAGTGGTTCTACTCTTGGTGAAAATGTCTCCATTGGTCAGAATGTGAATGTGGGCAATAATGTCAAGATCGGAAATGGTGTCAAGATCCAGAATAATGTCTCGGTCTATGAAGGGGTTGAGCTGGAGGACTATGTCTTCTGCGGTCCTTCCATGGTCTTTACCAATATCCAGCGACCACGTTCTGAATTTCCCCAGCGGGGTACTGAGTTTTATGCAAAAACTTTAGTTAAGAAAAGTGCCTCCATCGGTGCCAATGCTACAATTGTCTGCGGAACCACTATTGGGGAATATGCCTTTATTGGTGCTGGGGCAGTAGTGACCAAAGATGTTCCAGCCTTCGCGTTGGTGGTTGGAAATCCGGGACGCATTATCGGCTGGGTAGATAAACTGGGCCATAAACTCAAATTTGATGACCAGGGCCTGAGCGAGTGTGGCAAGTATCGTTTGACCAATGAAACAGTCAAGTTCCTGGGAAACTAATCAACCTGACTCGGCATCAAGTGATTTGAAGTCTAAAAAGGACTATTTGCTTTTTTAAGTAGCCCCATAAAAATACTTGAATGTACGTATGTTCCAATCGGTCTTCACCTGCCGGTTACACCTTGGCAAGTCTTTGACTTTACGACTTTTGACTTTATGACTTTATGACTTTTGACCTCAATACTTATGACCAACGGGAAAAATATGAGCAATTTAACCCACCACCCCCAATCCATCTCTCTTTCTGAACGAGAAACACGCAATGGTCATAAGGCCGCTGTGCTTTGGTTTACTGGTCTTTCCGGCTCTGGAAAATCAACCCTGGCCATGGCTCTGCAGGAAGCCCTGTTCAAGCAGGGGTGCCAGGTAACTGTTCTGGATGGTGATAATGTTCGCCATGGGCTCAATGCCGGATTAGGATTTGGTGCTGAAGATCGGGTCGAAAACCTCCGACGTGTTGCTGAAGTCTCAAAACTATTTGCTGAATCCGGTTTCATCGTTTTGACTTCTTTTATCTCGCCCTTCCGACAGGAGCGAGCTCAGTCCCGGAAAATTATCAGTCCGTTACCTTTTTATGAAATTTATGTTCACGTCGATCTTGAAACGGCTGAATCCCGTGATCCCAAAGGGCTCTACAAAAAAGCCAGAGCCGGTGAGATCAAGAATTTCACAGGCCTGGATTCACCCTACGAAGCTCCAAACCACCCCGATCTGCTCATCGCCAACTCAGCCCAAAGCATTGAAGCCGGGATTGAGCAATTGCTGACCTTCCTGAAGGATAAGGGAATCGTTTAGGCCATAGTATCACCAGAGGAGCACTCATGAATTACGTCTTCGCGAGGGAGTGTAGCAACCGCGGCGATCTGCATATTTAGGGGAAGCGTTAGAGATTGCCGCCCATCTTCGTCCCGTGGACTTCGCCGTGGCAGGCTGTCGTTTCTCTCCTCGCAAAGACGGGTCCTGCCCCACGGCAAAGCATTGCGAAGACGGGTACTTGCCACTTGTCACTAGCCCCCTGTCTATTAATATCCAGCGATGAAAAACTTATCAGAAAAATATTTGACATTGGCCTACTATGAAAACTACTGAATCATACAAATTGACCCACCTCCAGGAACTTGAAGCGGAAAGTATTCACATTATTCGTGAAGTCGCCTCAGAATTTGAAAATCCAGTGATGATGTATTCCATCGGCAAGGACTCCTCAGTCATGGTGAGACTGGCCCAGAAGGCTTTTGCACCGGGAAAAATTCCCTTTCCCATGCTTCATGTGGATTCTCACTGGAAGTTCAAGGAGATGATCGCCTTCCGCGATACTTTTTGTGCTGAGCATAAGATTGATCTCATTGTGCATAAAAATGAAGTCGGTGTGAAAAATGGTATTGGCCCCTTCACTCACGGCAGTAAGATCCACACTGATACCATGAAAACCCAGGCATTGCTCCAGGCTCTTGATCACCATCAGTTTGATGCAGCCTTTGGCGGTGCTCGCCGTGATGAAGAGAAGTCCCGGGCCAAGGAACGCGTCTTCTCATTTCGCGATCGCTTTCACCAGTGGGATCCCAAGAATCAACGCCCTGAACTCTGGAATCTGTATAACACTGAAGTGCAAAAAGGGGAGAGTATCCGCGTTTTCCCCATCTCAAACTGGACCGAGCTGGATGTCTGGCAGTATATCCGAAAAGAGAATATTCCCATTGTGCCCCTCTACTTTGCAAAACCAAGAGAGGTTGTAAATATGGATGGCCAACTGATCCTGGTGGATGATGATCGGATGCCGGAAGAATTAAGCGCCCGAAAAGAGATCAGAACAGTCCGCTTCAGAACTCTGGGCTGTTACCCCCTCACTGGTGCTGTCGAATCAGAAGCTGATACGATTGAAAAGATCATCGAAGAAATGATGACCGAGACCAAATCCGAACGCACCACCCGCGTCATCGATTTCGACCAGGATGGATCTATGGAGCAGAAGAA
>JAOZSM010000100.1:0-2795 GCA_029939675.1 Fidelibacterota bacterium | reverse complement strand
GGCTCGGTGGATGATGGGAAATCTACTCTGATTGGTCGCTTGCTCCATGATTCCAAGCGTCTGTATGATGACCAGTTGGATGCCCTGGTTCGTGATTCCAAGCGGGTTGGCAATGCCGGTGAAGAGATTGACTACGCACTATTGCTGGATGGACTGAAGGCTGAACGCGAGCAGGGTATCACCATTGATGTGGCCTATCGCTATTTTTCCACCTCAAAACGGAAATTCATTATTGCTGACACCCCTGGACATGAACAGTACACCCGCAATATGGTCACCGGGGCTTCCACAGCCCACCTTGCAATCATTCTCATCGATGCCCGTAAGGGTGTTATCACCCAGACCAAACGGCATTCTTTTCTGATTTCTCTGCTGGGGATCAAACATGTCATTGTGGCCATTAACAAGATGGACCTCATGCAGTATGATCAGGTTGTTTTTGATAAGATTCGCCAGGACTACCTGGAGTTTACCACCCGCTTGGATATCCCGGATATCCAGTTTGTACCTCTATCAGCCCTGAAAGGTGATAATATTGTTGATCCTGGGAATAACATGCCCTGGTACCGCGGTCCCAGCATTATGGATTTATTAGAGACTATTCCTGTTTCAGCTGATCGCAATTTTGTTGATTTCCGATTTCCCATTCAGTACGTATCCCGGCCTAACCTCAATTTCAGGGGCTTTGCCGGTCGTCTATCCTCTGGTATCCTGCGCAAGGGTGATGAAGTGATTGCCCTGCCATCAGGAAAATCCAGTACGGTAAAATCGATTGAATCCATGGGTCAACAGGTGGAGCACGCTTTTCCGCCTCAGAGTATCATGTTGACATTGGCTGATGAGATCGATATCAGTCGGGGGGATATGCTGGTTCGCCGGAATAATCAACCCCATGTGGAGCGTCATTTTGAAGCTATGCTGGTTTGGATGGATGAAAATCCTCTGGATATCAATCAACAATTTATTATCAAGCATACTACCCAGAAGATCAAGGCCCGCATCGACACGATCCGTTATGCCATTGATGTTAACACCTTGCATCGATCAGAAACTCAGGAATTTCAGTTAAATGAGATCGGGCGGGTGGTTTTGACAACTTCCCGACCCCTGCTTTTTGATAGTTACCGCAAGAATCGCCAGACCGGCAGTTTTATTCTCATTGATCCCATTACTCATAATACTTGTGCAGTAGGGATGATCATTGACCGGGTCAATCCTGAAAAGTTACCCACCAGAATTGCCTTTAAGGCAGGCGTACAGATCGAGCGTAGTCTTATAACCGCAACAGAACGGGTCCAGCAACTGGGACAGAAAGCTTTGACCTATTGGATCACCGGCCTGCACGCTTCCGGGAAGAATGATCTGGCCTATAAAATGGAGCGGATCCTGTTTGATCAAGGCAAAACGGTCGTGGTGCTGGATGGCAGCCAACTGCGCTCTGGCCTCAACCGCGAATTGGGCTTTGATAAGGCTGATCGGGATGAAAATCTCCGGCGCGTAGCTGAAATGGCCAAGTTGTTAAATGACCAGGGGCTGATTGTCATCGCTGTTTTTCTTTCACCAGACCGGGCTACCCGGGAACAGGTTAAGGAGATCATTGGTGTCGGTTCGTACAAAGAAATATTTGTCGATACACCTCTGCAGATTTGCCGGCAGAGAGACACAAAAGGGCTTTACAAACGAGCAGATGAGGGACAAGTCAGGCACTTCCCCGGTGTCGATATTGCCTACGAACCTGGTACCGCCGATATCACCATCGAAAATCTTGATTCTGTGAATATTACCAATTTGATCTAAAGGTTTGGACGTTTGGAGGTTTGGGTGTGTGGAAAAGCTCAAGCCAATCGCCTTATCACAGGTGCAATTAGTATAAATGTTTGTTTGATTAACGATCCTTAATAGATTGGGTATAGAATGTCGAATGAACTGTAGAATCCAAGGTGAGAGATGCCTCCTAAGATAGTATTACTTACAAAAAAGATAACACCAGTATTATTGGACGACTTGACCAGTGAGATATTTAATTCATTTGTCAAGATTGTTGTTGATATCAGGACAGGACAGTTGGCTGTTGGTGGTGAAATGCACGCTGATGCAGAGCAACTTCTTCTTGAACACGGCTCCCACCAGGCTGACCTTTGGGGGGCTAATTTTTATCCTTATGAGTCAGGTAAACGGCGCCTTGAGTTTACATCATTTATTAATATTCGTCCTCGAGATGGTAATAGTTCAATGGGTGTTGAGGATGAACAGATTCAACATATTATCAAGACACTCTGTGAAAAACTGCTTCTGGATGAAAATGAAAATTTGGCATAAACATTTAGAACACCGGTTTTCAAGTTTCCCCAGTCATCAACAGATCATTATGGTTGCCAATGAATTGAATAGGGCAGACAATCAAGAGAATAATACAATCGAGTATAAAGCCTGTCTTGAGAGAGCTCTGGAATTGCTGGATTTTACTATTGATGACCGGGACAAATGGGGTAACAAGTATCGGGAGCTATTGAGAGCTCGTCGTTATTTAGCCGGTCTCTATATTCATGCAGCCACCTTTGTGAAAACAGATGTATTGCATAGGACCCTGATTCAGTTAGACCCTGAAGCCACGAGATTGACCAATCTACCACGAAGAACATAGTCAGTCCTGAAAAAATGAATTCGTGCTGTTTCACAAAGATTAGCACTGTTCGTGTCAAAATAAAGCCTCTTCTAAACACCTGGAACACTACAGCTTTTTATGCTAATATCACTTCCAAGTTGCGTTAAACAAACCCACCCCCAACCCCTCC
>JAOZSM010000099.1 GCA_029939675.1 Fidelibacterota bacterium | reverse complement strand
CCGTTTTTAAAGCCGCATAATTAAACTCAGGATGCCCTCTGAATCAAGTAAGCATTAAAGGAAAAAAAGAGAATTCAGGAATCAATTAACTCGACGAGTTCTTTGAGATTTGTTCGTAAGTTTGTCAGAAAAGTACGGTATCGTTCAGTGTCCATCGGTGTATCAGGCTTGGGAGTAATCGTAGCAGGTTGTTGTGGCCGGGGTTCTGACTGAGGCACTACCGGTTGAGCTACTGGAACAGGTTCTTCAAGACTGGATATATTCAGTGGCTGACCATTCTCAGAAAGTTCCTTCAGCTTTTGACGGGCACCTTCAATGGTATATTTCTTTTCATAAAGCAGGGTCTTGATAAAATTGACCAATTCAATATCTTTTTCACGATAGGTTCGGTTTCCAGCACGGTTTTTCGCAGGGGACAGTTGGGGGAATTCAGATTCCCAATAACGCAAGACGTATTGCTTTAAATCGGTTGCTTCACTGACTTCGCCAATTGAATAATACAGCTTTTTAATGGCTTCTCTCGGCATAACGCTTTAGCCCTATCTTAATTCACGGTTGAACACTTGAACCATTACTTTAATTATAACCCCTTATTTACCGTTCACCAAGGCATTAATAGTGATGAGATGCGCTTTTTTATTTTCCCCGAGTAAGCTTGAATAATAAAATCCATAGTTGTTATCAGGGGGGCAAAGAATAAATTTTCCGCGTGAATGAACCTGGTCATATAAAAGTCATACTGCGTAATAAACGCGCCTTCTACGAATATGAGATTCTCGAGAAATTCGAGGCCGGCATATCATTGCGCGGCACCGAAGTGAAATCCATACGGGCTGGGAAGGTTAGTATGGGAGATGCTTATGCACGCTCCAGACAGGGCAGCATATCATTGTTGAACCTGCATATCTCGCCCTGGGAAACTGCTAATGAATATGATCAGCACGATCCAACCAGGCCCAGGCTGCTCCTGCTTCATCGGCGGGAGATCAGAAAACTGGGACATCAGATGGAGGCCAAAGGCTATACCCTTTTACCCCTTTCCCTGTATTTTAAAAATGGAAAGCTCAAGGTTGAATTAGGACTGGCCAAAGGCAAGAATATTCATGATAAGCGCCAGACTTCCCTCAAACGCGATGCCACCAGAGAGATGGACCGCGCCCGGAAATATCGTTAATAAAATATTTGGAGTAGTGTTGTGAAATTTCCCCCAATCAAAGAACAGATCGATCTATTGTCACGTGGCGTAGAAGAATTTGTTTCACCAGAAGGACTTCAACAAAAGCTTGAAGCAGCGGAAAAAAATGGAAAACCACTTCAAGTAAAACTTGGAGCCGATCCCAGTCGACCTGACTTGCACATTGGTCATGCTGTTGTTTTGCGTAAGCTTAGACAGTTCCAGGATTTGGGTCATCAGGCAATTCTTATTATTGGAGACTTTACTGCTTCCATTGGTGATCCCACTGGCCGGAATAAAACCCGACCCAGCATTACCCTGGCGGAAGCCAGAGATTATGGAAAATCATATTTGGAGCAGGCTTCCCTCATTCTGGATCAAGAACGTTTGAAAGTTGTTCATAATTCGGACTGGCTTGACAGCATGAGTTTTTCTGACATAATCAAATTGGCTGCCCAGGTCACCGTTGCCCAGATGCTGGAAAGAGATGACTTTTCACAGCGTTACAAGGGTGGAACTCCCATATCGGTCCATGAATTTCTTTATCCCCTGGCTCAGGCTCAGGATTCTGTCCACCTTCACTCCGATGTAGAACTGGGTGGAACCGATCAGTTGTTCAACTTGCTTATGGGGCGGGAATTACAGAAGAAAGTTGGTCAGGCACCTCAGATCATCATGACTCTTCCCTTATTAGAAGGGACAGATGGTGTTGAGAAAATGTCAAAGAGTTACGATAACTATATTGGTCTGTCAGACTCACCTGGAGAAATGTTTGGCAAGATCCTTTCCATTCCTGATGAGATGATCATCAAATATCTGACCTTGACCACAAATCTATCCATGTCTGATGTCAAAGAGATTGAAACCAGGATGGCTAATGGTGAGAATCCGCGTGACTTTAAACGTCAGTTGGGTCGTGAATTGGTCAAAGTCTACTATGATGAAGTAGCTGGAGAAGCTGCTCAGGAGGCATTTGACAAGGTTTTCATCAAAAAAGATATCCCTGATGACATGCCGGAAATGAACCTGTCAGTCACCGAGCAGGGAACGCTCTTATCCGTTCTGGCTCAGAGTGATATGTTTGCCAGTAAAGGTGAGATCCGACGCTTAATTAAACAGAATGCCGTCAGTATCAATGGTGAGAAGGTGGGGAATGAATTTTATCCATTTGAGCAATCTGGTGAATTCGTAATCAAGGCTGGCAGGCGAAAATTCTTGCGAATCATCTGTTCCGAATAATTTTTCTCTGATAGTTAGGGTCGCTTTGGAGCCGCAAATAGTAATATTTATGTCACATATAATTAATAGTCCACGCCACTGTTTGTCCCGGTCTGTTAAAACGAAAACGGACGACATTCGGGGAAATGTAATATTAGTGTATCCAGGATAATTAATGATCGAGTTAATTGAAGTCACCAAACAGTTCGACGCTATCAAAGCGGTTGATGCTGTGAGTATTAAGGTTTACCCCGGTCGTATTTGTGGCTTTCTGGGACCCAATGGAGCGGGGAAAACGACTTCCATCCGGATGTTGATGAATATCATTCATCCTGACAGTGGAACTATTCTGTTTAATGGATCGGTTGAAAGGCCACCTGCTTACCAAATCGGGTACCTGCCTGAGGAACGCGGACTTTACCAGAAGATCTCGATCTTCGAGACCCTTCAATACTTTGCTCACCTGCGCAATGTGCAGGATGCCCATCGAAAAATAAAAGAACACCTCCAACGTTTTGGCCTGGGAGATCGCCACCAATCCAAGGTTAGCGAGCTGTCCAAAGGCAATCAGCAGAAATTGCAGTTTATCAACACAATCCTTCACAATCCACAATATGTTGTACTGGATGAACCGTTTTCAGGACTTGACCCAGTCAACCAACTGCTACTTAAAGAAATACTTGAAGAGATGAAACAGGCTGGGAAAACCATCATTTTTAGTTCCCATCAGATGGATCAGGTTGAAAGAATCTGCGATGATGTCGCATTAATCGATCAGGGACGGCTGGTGCTTGCTGGTAATCTGGACGACATCAAAAAAGACCATGGAAATACTCAACTGCAGATTATCCCTGAAAATGCTTCAGATCTGGAACATGAGTTCTTTCAGTCACAGGCCAGTGAAATCAGATCAGGATCTGCTTATTTCAACTTGATTGGGAACAACAAGTCCAAACTCATTGATCAAGCGAATAAAAAATTTGACCTGCGCACGGTCAGAGTCGCCGAACCGGGACTGGAAGAAATCTTCATCCATCTGGTAAAAGGGAATCAAGTTTGAATTTCCTGAAGATCGCCTGGTTCGAGTATCATCGCCGGATTCGCTCCAAATGGTTTATCATAGGTACTTTTGGTATGCCCCTGCTGATTTTAGGGATCAGTCTTGTTACCGGATATTTCGCTGGATCTGGTGCCGGTTTGGAAACCAAGCATTTTGGACTAATTGATGAGACGGGCTATTATGGGAGCCAATTATCACAGGCTTTGGACTTGCGTTATGCCGATCGGGAATTTGCTCCGCTGGATATCGCAGTCTCAGTTGGTGAGTTTGAAAAGCTGCAGTCTCAGTTCGATGCTTTAGTTATTGATAAAACCCTGGAGGGGTATTTTGTTATAGGTGCGGATTTCGACCGGAAGCCTGCAGTGCGGCTCTATGCCCGAAACAGTTCAAATTTCAGGTTAACAGAGGTGGTTGAAGCAGAGCTTAAGGATATTCTAATCCAAAACCGGGCCAGCGGGCTTAATCTTTCAAATGAAACCCTGGCTGAGTTATTTTTTGATATTGATGTGGATTATTATGACATAGGTGCTGTTGAAGAACGTGAGTCAGATGAACTCATTGCCGACTACATCGCCCCCTTCATTTTTATGTTCCTATTGTTCCTGGGCATCTTCACAGGTGGTCAACTATTACTTAGAGCCGTCCTTGAAGAACGTTCATCACGGGTAATTGAAGTTTTGCTGTCAACGGTGAGCTACAATGATCTCATGGGGGGCAAGATTCTGGGATTGGGACTGCTGGGCTTGACCCAATCAGCAATCTATCTTATCGTAGGGCTTCTGGCAGGGAATTATTATGGTTTATCGCTCATTACACCAACTATTGGTGCCCTTTATTTTGTCTATTTTATTTTAGGTTACCTTTTGTACGCCGGGATCTACATCGGGGTTGGTGCTTTATTTGACTCAGAGCAGGAAGCCCAACAAGCCATTCAGATCATTACATTTATCGCTATCATTCCCATGGTATTATGGACGGTGGTCATCGAAAATCCCAATTCTCCTTTGGTTAATGGTTTGAGCTATTTTCCGCTGGTTACGCCGTTCTTTATGATGATTAAAATAGCAGTTGGAGAAACGACACTGCTCCAGGTTATACTCACCATACTTTTAATGATTATTAGTGTTTATGGTAGTATTCGCTTGGCCGCAAAAGTTTTCCGTACGGGCATATTATTGTATGGCAAGAGAATCACTTTACCAGAGATCATTCGCTGGATACGGGCCTAGTGTCGAGTCAACCATGTATTGCCGCGGACAGTCTTGCTAAAAATATTTGCCTTGCTAGCAACAAATACTCCTGCGTCTTTTTGTACAGTACGTGGTTGACCCGACACTAGTTTAGGTCCTGAAACAAGGTTCAGATACAGCCAAACCTGTTTATTATGAGAAGATCTTGCGCATAATAAAATTGATCAATAGTTGGTCTTGACATACCTGGCATCGCATTTATCTTCTGCAGGTTTTTTAAAACGAATTGAACGCCAAGGGAGAAATAATGGCTGCTAATGTAAAAGAGTTTACTGACGGAAACTTCGACGAAGAAGTAATTAATTCTGATTTACCAGTACTGGTTGATTTTTGGGCCGTTTGGTGTATGCCCTGTAAAATGGTTGCACCCGTTGTTGCTGAAATTGCCAAGGAATATGAAGGCAAGCTCAAAGTGGGCAAGTTGGATGTAGATGGAAATCCTGGTGTTGCTCAAAAGTATGGGATTCGTAGTATTCCCAGTCTGCTGATTTTCAAAAATGGTGAAGTCGCTCAGATGCTGGTTGGTGCTGTTCCCAAGCCCCAGATCACCGCCAAGGTGGATGCTGTTATCGGTTGATCTCCCTCAAAATAGATTTACAGTCAAGACCGTCCTCGTGGCGGTCTTTTTTTTGCTTTCCTGCGTGAACTTGATCGATCTATTCCTATATTCCTTCCGTTAACCGGGGTGCCCGGCGACTCCTTATGGGGCCAGGCTGAGATCAAACCCTATGAACCTGATCTGGATCATGCCAGCGTAGGGAGACTACCATGTTTCATAAATTCGTTTTCACACTGCTAACTCTAATCACTCTAACAAACGGGATATTGGTCGCTGATATTCCGATTCAAGGTCGCATCCTTGATCTGCACACTGGTAAAGGAATTCCCGGTGTTGAAGTGTTCTCAGATAAACAGGGCACTATCACTGATACAGATGGATTTTTTCAGCTGGTTCTGGATCAGCCTGATAGTGTTATGGTGCGCTCCATGGGGTATGAATCAAAATATCTCAGCGCCTATGATGTTCAAGCCGAGATCATGCTAAAATCAAAGATCCTGGCCGGGCAGAGCATCAATGTCCTGGCCAACAGAGTAATCCCTGGCATAACACCGGTAGCCTACTCCACGCTGGATGCTGAAGAGATCAGAGTCCGTTATTCCGTTGAAGACGTTCCCATGATCCTGAGCAGTGAAGCAGGGGTTCATGCATATAGCGAATCCGGGAATGGTACGGGTTACTCTTATGTTTCCATCAGGGGCTTTGACCAGAGCAGGATTTCAGTCATGCTTGATAATGTCCCCCTGAATGATAACGAAAGTCACCAGGTCTACTGGGTTGATCATGGCGATATTTTGAGCAATGCTGAAGATGTTGAAATTCAAAGAGGGGTAGGGAATAGCCTCTATGGAGCAAGTGCCTTTGGTGGTTCCATTAATATCAATACTTCCATTCTATCCCCGCAGGAGCACTTTCGGATCGGACTGTTGAAAGGCTCATATGATACTGAAAAGTACCGGATGGAGTACCGCTCAGGATCAAGATTTGGTGAGCACTGGAGTATGACATTGCGGGCATCTTTACTTAATTCAGATGGGTACCGGGTTGATTCCCGATCAGCACAACAATCTCTGATGATGGCCATAGAACAGCGCAGTCCAGGTCTGACCAATCAATTCAGAGCGATTCTTGGCCAAGAGGTCAGTGTGCTGCAGTGGGACGGTATCAGCCAGGCTTATCTTGATGATTCTGATTTGAGGCGTGAAAAGATGCCCTGGACAGTTCCGTTTACAGATGATTTTTACCAGCAGATCTATTCTTTAAATACACGCTACCACATCAGCGCCCACTCTACAATTCATAATGTGGCCTACCTGGTTAAAGGGTCTGGTTTTTACGAAGTTGAAAAATATGGCCAGGATCTTTATAGCTATAATCTGGATATTGCGGACTGGTACCCGGATAGCATCGAACAAGCTCTCGAGGTAGACTTCTTGCGCCGCAAGTGGATCAATAATGCCTACTATGGCCTTACGCCCAGCTGGACCTATGAAGCCCAGCGGTGGCGCTCTGACTTGGGCTTAGAATTGCGGCGTTACCGGGGTGATCATTTTGGGCAGGTATTAGGGGTAAGTGATTCCAGTCTTGCTTCCATCCTTCCCGCCAGTTACGAATATTATGCTTACCAGAGCCAGAAAGATATCATCACAGCCTTTGGACATTTCATCCTCCGTCTTACTCCCAAACTGACTGGCAGTCTGGACTTGAGAGCTCAAAATATTAATTGGGTTTTGGATCAGGAAGTAATTGGTCATGCTCCAGGTGTTGATCTTGCGGCAGACTGGACCTTTTCGAACCCCCGCTTGGGTTTCAGCTATGAAATGGCAGATCAATTGAATCTATTTGCCGGAATAGGTACAGCCCAAAAGGAGCCTGCTGATGCTCAAATCATTGATGCTGATGATGTCTGGAGCAATCCGGTTTCCGCCCCATCAGAGGGTGTCGTGAACACAGAGCTGGGACTGAACTGGTTTGGTGGTCCACACCGCTTTACTTTAAATCTCTATCGGATCGACTATGAAAATGAGCTGCTTAGTGATATTTATGATTTTCAAGAGGGGGGTTTCGATGTTGAATCGGCCTCTTCCACGGTTCATCAAGGGCTGGAATTTGATCTTAGTACGCGCTTAATCAGGCACCTGACACTGAGTCTAAATGGCAGTCTGGCTCAGAATAGTTTTGCAGATGGTGAACTCAAGGGCAATCTGCTGGCCAATGTACCTGGCATCCTTGGGAATGGTCATATTCGATATGAGATCAATGATAATTTGCGATCGTCATTTTCTGTGAAATATGTGGGAAAACAATACATCGATCAAATAAACTCAGAAGATCTGGCTATTCCGGCTTATTTGCTATCAGATCTGACCCTGGAATTCAGTTTATTTAAAGCTAACCTGTTGTTGAAGGTCAATAATATTTTTAACACGCACTACGCTACCTTTGGTTATGTCTGGGATGGTGGTTACTATTGGCCTGGTGCAACTCGAAATTTCACCATGAATTTAAGTTATACATTCTAAGTCAACGCCTTTCAGGAGGGTACCGGGGGTGACATAAGTAAATCTGTGTCATCTGAGGTTAAAAAGATTTATTTTGATAGATATAAACTCAGAATATGGACCGTGCGAATAAGTAAGGAACTTTATGCGTAAAATAGACATGATCATGGGGGTCCGTCCCGATTTTATCAGAGCAGCAGCTTTGAACGAGGCCTTTTCCAGTTATGAGGACACCCTTGATGTCCGGATTATTCATACCGGGCAGCACTATGATCCAGAGTTAAGTCAGGATTTATTGGAACAACTGCATTTGGAACCGGTGTATGTCTTCCTGCCTTTCGGAGGGGGTCAAGAGATCAGACAGTTGAGTTCAATTATGGTCGCTTACGAGGATCAGCTACGATATGATGTACCCGATCTGGTATTGGTCATGGGTAATTCTAATTCAGCTTTGGCTTGTACTCTGGTTGCCGCCCGACAAGGTATTCCGGTCGGTCATGTTGATTCAGGGGTTCGCTCATTCGCAGATCATCAAATCGAGGAACAAAATGATCTACTGATTGACCGTCTTGCCCGGTTTCTTTTTACTTCAAGCGAAGAAAGTGTAATTAATCTAATTCGTGAGGGCTACGATAATGCCAACATCTTCGAGGTTGGTAATATCAGGTCCGATGCCGTATTCACGAATCTTGGTTTTGCAGAAGATAGTACGATTTTGGATCAGAGTGGCCTGCATGAGGGGGGCTATTTATTGTTGACCCTCCACCATGCCCATGTTTTAAAGGAAACCGCCTTTATAATAGATTTGTTTACCATGCTGGAAGAATTGTCAGAACGGCTAAAGATTTATGTAGTTCTACATCCAGGAGCCGTGATCAAACTTGAGGATTTGCCTGAACTCATGCTCGAGTCAACGGATAATCTCCAAATTGTATCAGCCCGCAATTATCAGGATATGCTTAAATTGCTAAAGAATGCAGCGTTGGTCATTACTGATTCTCAGGGGCTTCAGGAAGAGTCCTCCTTGTTGGGTATCCAGTGTTTGACTCTGGGGAATGAGACAAACAGACCCATCACATTGGCCAAGGGGACCAACACATTAGCCGGGTTTGATGTTCAGGAGCTTCGACAAAGAATAATGGCAATCATGGAGGGTGATCTAAAAGAAAGTTATCCCATCGATGGCTGGGATGGAAAAGTGGGGCAAAGAATTGCAAAAATCATTTCAGAAATATTCTGAAATGTCGATATTCCAAGGGTGGGCTTTGAGCAAAAAAGGAATTTGTTACCCCCATTGTGTTATGCAAAGAAATTGGAGCCATGCAGAAAATTAGAATTCTAATAGTTGAGGACGAGCGGCTGGCGGCAGAGGATTTATCTATACGCCTTGAAAAATTAGACTTTTCAGTGATTGGGATTGCCTCAACTGGGAAAGATGCCATTAAGATCGCTGCGTCCCAAAAACCTGATATTATCCTCATGGATATTCAATTATTAGGGAATATAGATGGCATTGAAACTGCAAAGCTGATCCACGAAAAACAACCTATCCCCGTGATCTTTGCCACTGCTTATGGTGATGATGCCTACATCGAAAAAGCATTGCGGCTTGCAGATCCCTACGGATTCCTCCATAAACCTGTAGATGATAAAGCTGCCTTCACAATGATTAAGATCGCGATTGCGCGGTTCGCCAGAGATCAGTTGATCCTTCGGATTAATGGTTTGCTACAAGTTAAGGCTAAGCTGTTTGAACAACTGAATTCTACAATGTCTCTCTCAGAAATTGGTGCTGAAGTCTGTGATATATTAGTTGCTTCACCTGCATTCAGGCAGATATGGATTTTACTCTGGTCCGAGGATGGTCAGTTTGTATCACAGAATTGTACTGGGCTTAATCCGGCAGGTTTTAACGAATATCTTGAGCATGTGAGTTTTGAAACATTTAGTGCCATGAAAACGACAGAATCTGATACGCTCATGGAGCGAATTAGTGGTTATCCCGCCTATCTCATACCCATAGGGATGGAGGGGGAGACGATTGGCGCTTTTGGATATGCCCCTCTTTCAGAAGTAGATATTGATGATAAGGAACAGGTGATCATTGCCGATATTGTTCATGTTATTTCTCACACCATACGTGATACCAGACAACGAGAGGAGCGGGTCAGAGCGCAACGTTTGATAACTGAATCAGAAGCACGCTTAAAAGCAATTCTTGAAAAATCAACAACAGGCATTTATCTGGTTGATGATCAAGAAAAACTGGAATATGTCAATGACCGCATGTGTGAGATTCTCAACCGGAAACGTGAAGAAATTGTCGGATATGGTTTTCCAAAATTTCTAGGACCATCCCGTGATATGGTTATTAAACGCTATTTAGCCAGAATGGCTGGTGAGGACATTCCAAGTGAATATGAAATTGATATTGTCCGTCCAAATGGTGAGATTCGAGAATTATTGATCTCTGCAAATACCTTCAAAGATGCTTCTGGGATAGTAAGAAGCGTTGGACATTTGTTGGATATAACTGACCAGAAAAAAGCAAATCTTGAATTTATCAAACTAAGTCAAGCAGTGGAACAAAGCCCTGTCATGACCGTGATTACTGATTTGGATGGTACCATAGAATTTGTTAATTCAGAATTCACCCGGGTTACCGGTTACACAGCTGAAGAATCTGTCGGGCAGAATACCAGGTTTATGAAATCAGAATTGCATGATAAAGCATTTTATAAGGACTTGTGGGATACAATATTAAATGGGGATATCTGGGTTGGTGAGTTAAGCAATAGAAAGAAAGATGGGACCATTATATGGGAAAAGATGTCCATTTCACCTATTCGTGATTTGAAGGATGAAATTACCCATTTTGTGGCCCTGAAAGAGGACATTACCAAGTATAAAGCAGAGCGGGAAGCAGCTGAAAAGAATCAAAAACTTCGCGACATCCTATATGATATCACATCAGCGGCCATCAAAGCCAAAGATGTCACCGTACTTTCAGAAAGAATC
>JAOZSM010000333.1 GCA_029939675.1 Fidelibacterota bacterium | reverse complement strand
CTATGTACTTAAGGATGGCTGTAACCATTTCAATGGTTTCCTGTATTTTTGGAAATAGCAACTTTATGGACAGACACAAATTATAAATACTGAAACCCTACCACAGCTGAGCCCATCATAGCACTCTCAGGGGTAGCACTTGAGCTCCAATGGTAATACGTCTTATGAGTATGTTCAATTAGTCACTCTGCACCTCTGCGTTCTGCGAGAGGGACCTTTTTGAGATCGTCAATCTCGAAGCTCAATATTGGATACCCCAGTCAAAATCACTTTAAAACGTGCCTCAAATCGGATATCCGCAGATCAAAGTTCCAGGCACCACCACGCTGCACGACTTTTATCAGGATTTCATTTTTCCCGGCTTTTACTGGAACCACCAAAACATCCTGACAAGGTCTGAGCCCCCGCCCCACCTCTTTCCGGTGAACTTCAACGCCATTCACCCACACTACTGGATCATCATCACTACCAAACAGCAGCAATATTTTACCAGCTTTTTCAGCAGTTACTTCGGCCTGGGCATAGGCTACCAGGTTACTTGCAGCATACTCAGGAACAGCAAAAGCATCAATGAGATTGATGTACGCCGTAGTACTTGGATATGTGTTCCACATAATTTTAGTACCCGTTCCAGAGGCATATGTGTTTTTTAGGTTAAATTCAGTTTCAGGGGCATAGATCGTTGAAAGCCCCTGCCCATCAGATGCATCAAAGGGACCAATCAGATTCCAGCTCTCAATTATCCTCGTATTAAAAATATCCAATGCAGCCAGCTGACACATCAGTTTGGGAGCAAAAGAAAGTTGCTCCACCGGCAGACGCTCCATGATTGCAAACCATTCCTCCAGATCATTAATATTCCCATCCAGAAAATAAAAAGGATAGATCCGATATTTATTAAGGTCGCTGGGATTATTCGTCAGGAATACTTCAAGATTGGTCAGGATTCGTTTATCCTGGGTTTGTGAGATCCTATTTCCCAGTGTGACCAGCGCATTGTAAGCATATTTGCTATCAGCATAGTAATTAAGAAAGAAGAAAAGAGGTGTCAAATCCTCTGCTGCAGATGAAACAGCATTTCGATAGGCAGCTTCTTCAATTGAAAACTGCAAATCCTGATTCCGGAATCCGAGCGATTTCTGGTACGGCCAACTCTTAGTTATATTGCGGCTTGAGTTGTCAGCCTCCAGGTGCAGTGAGAGCTCAGGTGTTGGTATAAAGTGCTGTTTAGCCACCTGCCCCTTGAGTCTGATTTGTAATTCAGCACCAGGATTTAAGGTGAATTCGATATTATTATGCTCAATATTCCATTTATCAGAAGCCAGCCATTGATATTTACCAGAAACCGGCATATAAAAATCCGTCTCGATAGTGATCGTTGTATCAAAGAGAACCAGTCCTTTATCTGTCTCTTCGGGGTTCAGTCCTCCCAATTTTATTTTAATATCCTGCTCCAGCTCAAACATGCCATATTCCACAAAATTGGCTGCTGAATAGTCCTGATCCCGATTAATAATTACAGCATCAAATACCTGATCATTTTTATCGATAGCCCTGATCTCAAGTTCATTTTCTGTCACATCTATCAGCAAAAAATGATACAGACTGTGAGTATAGGCTGTATATGGTTGTGGAATTGTGGGATAAAGCGTTGCTCCACCGCCTGCTGTGGTGATATGAACAACGCCGTTCTGCTTTTCAGACATGCGTCCAATTGGAAATGAACGCTGGTAATAATGATCATGGCCGGTCAGAACCAGGTCAACCCCATATTCCATAAACAATGGTTGCCACTCATATCGAAAATCATAAATGGGACGGGTCGGGTGACTATGAAAAAGTGGATAATGAAAGGTCACAATAGTCCACGGTTTTTTATTTTTCTTTAAGTCATCAATTAAAAATTGGTATTGTTCAGATTCCGGACCAGTCGGAATACTTGTATCCAGGCCAATGATATGGACCGATCCGTAGTCCACCGACCACCAGGGTTTCTGTTTGTGTAATGGGAAATATTTATAATAATGGGGGGATTCCTGTTCATGATTACCAAGGACGGAGTAGAGTGGAATATTCCGCAAGAGTTTTTCCAGGGGGTCAAAAAGATAGGTGCCCCATTCTTTCAGATTTCTGCCACTCGCTACCAGGTCGCCTGTATGGATGACCAGCGCCGGAGCTTTAGCTACAATCATGTTGGAGATTCTTTCACTCATGACAAGATCACTACGTGAGTCGCCCAAAACTGCAATGCGTATGGCAGCTTGGTCATCTGCAGGAGCTGTTTGAAATTGCCCCTGTTTGGTCTTTCCACTTTTCCAAACACAGCGATAGTAATAGGTTTGACCTGGCTTAAGATTTTCCAAGGTGATTTGATGCAAAGTTTGAGGTTCATTTTCCACAGTTGATTGGGTCAGTATCCGTGAATTTGTCCCAAACCGAACCTTACCACGGGTGGCCAATTCAGTTTCCCACATGACGGTTATTTCAGTTGTCTGAGCATCCTGGAGATAAGGCCCATGGACCAGCTCATTTGCTAATAAGGGTAGGATTAAGAACAGTGAGATACCGATAAAGGTAGTGGTGGATTTTCGCATTTAGTCTCCTTGCAGATTTGAGGATGGTCGAGCCTGCCTGAAAATTAGTGCTGCCCGGGATAGCTAATAGGTAATTCTTAAATTATAGAAATTTTGATGTCCATAAATCTCGACTGAACCGGCGGCGAGCTAATGAAGTCTGCCCGATATAATTAGTGCTTCCTCAATAAGTTTCAAGCTACGGAACCCCATGTCTCACCCTCGCTAGAATAATTTTTGTGGCAGAGGTTCCTGCTATGTTTGGCTCCTGAGATTCGA
>JAOZSM010000332.1 GCA_029939675.1 Fidelibacterota bacterium | reverse complement strand
CGTAGATGCGCAAAATTTTGCCTTCTCGCGAGATCATCCGAAAGCAAAATAGAATTCTTGTTTACCTGAAATCCAACAAGCTACCAATCTGAATTCAGTTTACATTTGCTGATTAGCAGTTACTTTCTTGGCTGTGGGGAGAAACGGATTTTGACATTCTTAACCGGCCGGGATAAACCGAAAACCGGACTTTTTTAATAACACGATAAATTACTTAAGACTAAAGGATCATCATGGCAACATCAAAAATATTTTGGACAAAAATAGACGAGGCCCCAGCACTGGCCACTTATTCTTTACTTCCAGTGGTTCAGGCTTTCACCAAAGGTACTGACATAGAAATTGAAACTAGTGATATTTCGCTTACGGGGCGAATTCTGGCTCACTTTCCTGAAAATCTCACTCCTGCTCAAAAACATGTCGACGCACTTGGAAATCTTGGAAACCTAACTCAGTCTCCTCATGCAAACATCATTAAACTACCAAATATTAGTGCATCCATTCCCCAGCTACAAGCCGCCATCAAGGAACTTCAGGAAAAAGGATATGCCGTTCCTGATTATCCGGAAGAGCCCCAGAATGACAGTGAGCGGGAATTGCAGGGACGTTTTGCAAAAGTGCTTGGCTCTGCTGTAAATCCGGTTCTACGGGAAGGCAATTCTGATCGCCGGGCCGCTGCTTCTGTTAAGCGGTTTGCCCAGAAAAATCCTCATCGGATGATGAAAAACTGGCCAGAGCAGGGATCCAAAACCAGGATTGCCCACATGGCTGAAAAGGATTTCTACGGAAGTGAGAAATCCATGACTTTGGATACTGCCATGAATGTTAGTATTCAGTTTGTGGATTCTAGCGGTGAAATTACTCCTTTAAAAGAAAATCTAGCACTAATGGCGGGCGAGGTAATTGATACTTCGGTTATGAACGTAAAAGCATTAAGGGCTTTTTATGCTAAAACAATTGAGGAGGCCAAAAATGACGGAGTCCTCCTTTCGCTGCATTTAAAGGCAACCATGATGAAGATTTCTGATCCTATCATGTTTGGCCACGCTGTCTCCGTTTTCTACCAGGAGGCTCTCGATAAACATGCTGCCGACCTGAAAAAGATCGGCGCAAATCTAAATAACGGCTTAGACGATGTTTTAAACAAGCTGGATCGTCTCCCTGAAGATAAACAGACTGAAATTCTAGCGGATATTAATGCTGTTTACGAGAAACAGCCTGACCTGGCTATGGTTGACTCATCTAAAGGAATTACAAATCTACATGTACCAAACAATGTGATTGTTGATGCTTCCATGCCTAACGTGGTTCGTGATGGCGGTAAAATGTGGAATAATAATAATCAACTTCAGGATACTATCGCCATGATTCCTGATCGCAGCTATGCCGGTATTTACCAGGAAACATTAGAAAATTGCAAGCGTCATGGGCAGTTTGATCCTGCAACCATGGGCAGTGTTTCTAATGTTGGGTTGATGGCTAAAAAGGCGGAAGAATACGGCTCTCACGACAAAACATTTGAAATGACAGCTGCTGGCGTTGTTCAGGTAGTCAATGCCGCCGGAGACACTTTTCTTGAACAGGCTGTAGAAACCGGCGATATCTTTAGAATGTGTCAGGCCAAGGATGCTCCTATTCAGGACTGGGTGAAACTGGCAGTTACCAGAGCCAGGGCCAGTGGTTCTCCAGCAATATTCTGGCTGGATAAAAACCGGGGACATGATGTTCAAATTATCAACAAGGTAAATCTATATCTAAAAGACCATGACCTCAGCGGGCTTAATATTCAGATTATGGAACCAGTAGAAGCAATCAAGTTCTCTCTTGAAAGAATTCGTAAGGGTGAAGACACTATTTCTGTCACAGGAAATGTTCTACGTGATTACCTCACTGATTTATTTCCCATTCTGGAACTGGGAACCAGTGCTCGCATGTTGTCAATTGTACCGCTCATGCAGGGTGGTGGTCTCTTTGAAACAGGCGCTGGTGGATCAGCCCCTAAACATGTGCAACAATTTCTGAAAGAAGGTCACCTCCGTTGGGATTCCCTTGGTGAGTATTGTGCCCTGGTTCCATCTTTCGAGCAGGTAGCCACTCAAAGCGGCAATTCGAAAGCCGCTGTTCTGGCAAAAACCCTGGATCAAGCCATTAGCACTTACCTTGAAAATGCCCGGTCGCCCTCACGTAAGGTGCATGAATTGGATAACCGGGGCAGCACTTTCTACTTGTCACTTTATTGGGCAAAAGCCTTAGCTGTTCAGGATTCAGACGAACAAATGAAGGCTCGTTTTGTCACAATTGCAGCCAGGCTTTCGGAGCATGAAACTGAAATCACCGAGGAATTACTGGCTGCTCAGGGTCATGCTGTGGATATTGGTGGTTATTACTTGCCCGATACTGACAAGCTGGCCAAAGCAATGCGTCCCAGCTCAACCTACAATGCAATATTAGACACTCTTTAAAACTTCTATAAATTCACCAATAAAGCCCGCTTATCACTGTTAAGTGGTGACCGGGCTTTGGTTTTAAGTTGGGCTAAGCTCCAAACAAAAACAACCCCGATTCTATCTCAAAAGAACCGGGGTGTGTTTGTTTTTTCCTATAAGGAAGACTTTTGAGCTCAGGAACTGCAATAGTGTGGTCCCTGAGCTCTGTCTCTGGGTTACTTCAGATACACCATCCGATGTACCTGTCTAAATGACCCAGTGTTCAGGACATAAAAATAAGTACCACTACTCAGGTTCTGCCTCATAAAATCTTTCATCAAATACATTCTTAAGTATTTTTGGTGGAATACCGCTTCCGGTATTGGTCACTCTTATCAGGACAAAACTGCCCAGCCCGCGATCGTTCCTGCGTC
>JAOZSM010000098.1 GCA_029939675.1 Fidelibacterota bacterium | reverse complement strand
ATAAAAGAGTATTGTGTTATTTCAGAATTCTACTACTGGTGTTGATGCCCCATGTGCTGTTTGGTAGTAATGTTGGTAAGATCTTTGGTAAGGTTACAGATGCCGAAACAGGTGAGCCGCTTATTGGCGCAAATGTTACCATAAAAGAAACCTATCAAGGAGCTACCACTGATTTTACCGGGGACTTTGTAATTGTCAATGTGGATCCAGGTTCTTACACCGTTTCAATTTCTTACATCGGGTACGAAGCCACCAGTTTACTTGGCGTTTATGTCACCGTAGATAACACAACCTATGTAGACACAGAGCTGAGCAGAGAGGTCATCAAGGGAACAGTTGTAACCGTTGTTGCTGAGCGTCATTTGATCGATAAAAGCCACACCGCCAGCAAGCATTCTGTTGGCAGTGAAAGCATGGAGAAACAACCAGTTAAGGACATGAAGGATGTCCTGGAGACCCAGGCTGGAATTTTTCAAAACACTTATCGCGGTGATTCGAAAGTAAACAGCGTTATCATGATGAATGGTGTCAGTACCAATAGCGGCTTATTTTCGGATAATTTTACCGGTTTTAACCTGTCAGCAATCCAGGAAATTTCAGTGATGACTGGAGGCTACAATGCTGAATATGGAGAGGCTAGAGCCGCTGTTATCAATATTACTGAGAAGAAAACATCCCAGGGTATCCATGGTTCAGTTATCACCAGGCTGCGTCCTGCTGGTAAATACCATTTTGGCCCAAACATGTACAGCAGAGATAATTATGATATTGTGGGGTACGGTCTGGACTATTGGACAACCCAATCAGAAAATCCTATCAGTGCCTATTATCAGGAAGACCCCCAAGAGTTACTGGCAGCCTGGCAGGTTCAAAGTACACCTGATCCAACCTTGGGAGATTATGCAGAACGTGATCAATTATTCTATGAGGCAACCCTGTTTGGATCCCCCTTTAAAGGGCTCAATTTTCTTATCTCAGGTCGTCAGGAAAATGGCGTGGGTATTTTCCCCCAGTCGATTCCCTACAATACAGAACGCAATATTCAGGGTTACCTGAACTTTAATTATTTTAAAAGATTACAGATTCGCATAGGTGGATTTAGTGGTGAAAAGGAAACCGCTATCACTGGAGGGGGCAGTCGCTATTCCGCAGGAGCCGATTATGTGATTTCCAGTAATAATTCAAATTTTGATTCATGGGAGGGTGCTCAGGAACATCAATGGCTTGGAGCTACTATTGTGGCAGGTCCCTACGATCAGAATAAGTACAATCCAATGGGTGTGATCTACGATCATTTCCCGGAACTTAGAAAGTGGAGCCAGATCTATCTTAAACTGACCTACACCCTTAACAAAGATTCATTCCTCAAGCTAAATATCAGTCAGTTAAGTGATGCCATGGATCGATCAGACCGCTATGGTGTCGTTCCTGATTCACTTTGGTCCAGAAGAGATGATACATTCCTCATGGTCACTCAATTCCGGGATCAAGGCTATTTCCATGCCTGGGACATCAGCGAGAGTGTAGTTAAACAGATTAAATTTGACTATACCAACCAATACACAAAGAATCAGCAACTCAAGCTGGGTTCCGGCTTTAAAACATTTGATATCGATTTTGAGCATTTCATGGCGTCATATGAGGGCGGTGGGCGTTGGAATCTACTCAACATATTTACAGGTCAGCCCTATGAAGGCCACGTCTACTTACAAAATTTATCTGAATTCCCTGGAATCATCCTAAACGGTGGTATTCGAATAGATTATTTTAATCAGAACCGGGATGCCTCGAGTAACATGTTCGATCCGACTGCTTCTGAAACCACAACTCCAGGTCATTATTCCTGGCAACCCATGGGCTTTCCAGGGGAACCAGAAACAACACCAACTGAATTACAGTTGAAGATATCACCCAGACTGGGTCTTTCCCATCCCATCAGTGAAAATGCTCTGTTGCATTTTTCATACGGTCATTTTTACCAGAGGCCCTCCTGGTCAAAGATGTTGGGATTTCCTTTTACCAATTATGCCACCGACATGGAGAAAGTACTGGACCCCTTTGCTGAGCAGTTGACCTATATGGAGGAATGGCAGGGTTTTTATGGTAACCCAAACCTGGGATACGAGAAGAGTGTTCAATATGAACTGGGTCTGGACTTGGTTTACAACAATAAAATTAAAGTTGATTTTACCGGATACTATAAAGATGCCGAACAGATAGCAGCCGTCTCTACCGGGCTTTATGGTGCCGAATATTTTGCCACTAAAGCATTTATGGTAAGTAATGGAGGCTATTCTGATACAAGAGGTATGGAGGTTTCTACAGAGACACGCTTAAATAGTCCCTTAAATGCCGGGCTAACCTATGATATCTATTGGTCCTTCAGTGGCCAGGTCGGTTATAGTAGATTGAATGAACCCGGCTCAGAGTTCATTGATAGACCTTTTGGATACTCCTCCTACAAACAGAGTTGGAGTGGTTATGAGAAGGTTAAAGGTTGGGTTAGCTATGATATTGCCAAGGGGGCTGGTCCTAGCATACTTGGGCTAAAACCATTTAGTGATCTGCATGCCTACACCTATTTCTGGTGGCGTAGTGGAACCCCCTATACCTATCATCCACCTGGCGATTTATCCACTAAGCCCAATAATATGAATTGGGTCAGTATTTACCAGTTTAACCTGAAACTATCCAAGGGAATCACCATTGGGAATATTCACACAATAGTGAGCCTGGACGCCACAAATGTGTTTGATTCAAAATTCATCCGTTTGCTTCATAATGATCAGCTCAAGTACTATCATGAAAATACTGACCTGCCACTTGAGGACAGATTACCGAGAAATCTCTTCTCCGGGGAGCCCGATATCTGGGAGTGGTACACCTATGAAGTGCCACCTAGACAAATTGAATTCCAAATAAGGATTGACTATTAATGATAACATTAAGCAAAAGATCTCGTTTAAAGAAGCAATTGAGCTTTGAGAGTGCCGGTATAGGCTCGAAGCGGTTGTTTCGAACTGTCGCTTATTTGGTTCTCATGATCCTTATTCAGACCAGTTCGATCATGGCCCAGGGTTGGACGAAACAGACCATGAATCGGGGTAAACTATGGGCAACCCTGCATAATTCGTTACAATATGGTGACCCGACTGAAATTGTAAATGTCTATCATGGCTTGGATTATCCTGGATATTCCAAAGGTCCTGATATTCAGGATGCATTGAACTACATCGGTGCTGGTGGATACGCTCTCTATGGTGTGAGAGGCGGTGTGGAGCATGCCTACACTTTGGATACCAGGTATTTTCCATCTGGAGTTGACGTTTTTCCAGTTGAGGAGATGTTATTAACCACAAATTATAATTTGGAAGATCTGACCCTAAAAGGTGAACAGATCGGTGCCGGTTCACACCACGTGTATGGAGCTGAAGTTGACATCAGACGCGTGAGTCGGGTCTGGAGTTATCCCAAGTATGATGATTTTATTATCCATGAAGTTGAAATAACCAACAAGAAGTTTTCAACGCTCACCGATTTCTATTTTGGGATGCGTTATAGCTTATTGTTTACGGTGCGAAGCATGAGCCACAAGGATGAGAAATATGGTTGGGACGAGGACCATGATCTTTTCTATTTCTATGATGATCGAAGTTTTAACTGGGAAGATGAATCCCCGGTTCAGTATAACTTTGGTGTGGGTCCCGAAATGGGTGATGTCGCTGATTCAAGAGACATCAAAGAGCTGAATTCAAAAGAACATGAGTTTGATGCCCCTGGTTATTTTAGCGCAGTGGTTTTGGATGCTGCCGGTGCAGAAGTCTATCAGAACATATTAGAATATGGGTCAAAGAGCGGTGCTACAAATGCTCCTGACGAAGACCGTATATTCATTCATACAATTGATGAACCTGGAAGATTCAAACAGGTTATGACCCACCAGCAACCCAGATTGTCATGGGATGATGCCCATGCTGCTGGCGGTGAAGGGGGCAACAAATACGAAAGAAGCCCCATTTTTCTATTAAGCGTTGGTCCCTTTACACTGGCTCCATTTCAGAAGATAACGCTCGTATTTGCAGAGGTTATGGGAGAAATGGATCGGACTAAAATTGTTGAAGGAGGTATCGATAATCTTAATCTTCTAAAAACAGAATCTCTGGATGCTCTCTTGACCAATGTTGAAGCTGCCCAACAACTATATTCCCAGGATTTGCTGCCTGAGGTACACCCGCCCCCAACCCCAACAGATGGTGAGAATAGTTTATCAATTTCTTCTGAGCCCGGGAATGTGATCATTGAATGGCCAGAAATCCCTGATACCTATGTAGATCCCATATTGGGTGTCAATGATTTTGCAGGATACCGCATCTATCGCTCCACTTATTTTACCATCGGACCCTGGAATCTGCTGGTTGATATTCCCAAAAATGCTGCTGTGGCCAACAATGGCACTATCCAGTACATCGATGAAGATGTATCGGCTTCAATTGGCTATTACTATACGATCACAAGCTATGACAGCGATGGAAATGAAAGTGGTAAAGTAAATAACAACCGTTTTCCAGTTTACCCAACCCTGCCTGAGAATGAAAATTTTCCCCAGGATGTCTATGTTGTTCCAAATCCCTTTCGTCAACACAGTGGTTTATTTGGCACCGGGGAAAGGTACCGGATTCAGTTTATGGGTTTACCCGGTCAGGCTCGGATCAAAATATTTACTGTTGCCGGTGAACTGGTTCAGGAAATTGACCACGATGATGGAACGGGTTCCGCTGCCTGGGGCTCAATTGCCAATATTGACTACCAGTTAACTGAATGGGCCCTGGGGGTTGCGCCAGGATTTTACATTTATTCAGTTGAATCAATGGTGGCTGGACACGAGGGTGAGTCATTCATCGGTAAGATGGCCATCATCAAATGAGAACTTTTCTGAAAACCAATATGCATCTGGTAAACAATACAACACATAGCATCTCGACGTGCTCTACCTGTCCAGCAAAGCTTGAAAAATATGGCTGGGTGAGAGAACTTATTTTGAGACAATCCAATTTGGTGAATTATGGTTCTAAATAGAATTTTAGTGGTTTTTTTAATCTCTTTTGCAGCGCTATCAGCCCAAAGCGGGATTGATCCGGTGAACATAGAGCGAGCGGGACAATCTGGCTGGCAATTTCTTAAAATAAATGCTGATCCAAGGCAAGCAGCTATGGGAGGTGTTTTATTGGTAAATAATTCCCCAAATGCCAATGCCGCTTTTGGCAGTCCAGCGATCCTGGCCCATATCCCGGGCTTTGATGTGCAGTTCAATTCAATGAACTGGATTGCCGATATTAAGCATAGCTCAGTTGCCATCTCAAAGGGCTTTGGTAAATATGGTACATTTGGATTGAGTTATGTTGCCATGGATTATGGTGATATCCCGGAAACCATCCATGAGGAGCGTCAGGGGGGAACCACAGCACCAGTTATCACGGGTGAATATTTTACCGGTAGCGATATTGCGCTGGGACTCTCCTATGCAAAATTAATTACGGATCGACTTTCGCTGGGTGGAAACATCCGCTATATAAACGAAGAAATTGCTGGTATCGGAATGAGCAATTGGGCGATTGACTTTTCAACACTCTACTATACCGGGATCAATAGTCTCAGATTGTCCATTGCAGCCAAAAACTTTGGCTCAGATACTCATCTGGTTGGTTATAGTGAGGAGTTGCAGTCTGAACCGGTAGATATCAGGATGCCCCTTGAATTTAGAACAGCTGTGGCCTATGATTTTTTCGCCCTGGACGAGGATAATAATTATCTAACTGTCGTTTTGGAAGGAAAAGTCCAAAGTGATGGCTCTGAGAAGGTCAATGTTGGAACAGAATATGTATTCCAGAATATGATTTATGTTCGTGGTGGCTATCGCTTTAATTATGATTCTGAAGGGTTAACTTTTGGTCTGGGTGTCAGGTATCCATTTGGTGCCTATGGAATATCATTTAATTACACCTATCTGGATTTTGGCGTTTTGAACCAGGTTAGTATGTTTTCATTCGGTTTAGTTTTTTAGCATGTATCTGTAGGATGAAATATGAGAAATAATAAGGTCATCGTTGTTGGCAGTTATAATGTTGACATGACCATTACCACGGATGTATTCCCCAAGGCTGGTGAGACTGTCATTGGCAACAAGCTCAGCTATGGACATGGTGGTAAGGGTGCTAACCAGGCTGTTGCCGCTGCCAGAGCAGGTGCTCAGACATCTCTTTGGGCCAAAGTTGGTGATGATCAATATGGGGAGCAGGCCCTTGATGCGCTAACTCTGGAGGGTATCAGTACTCAAAATATTCAAAAAACACAGGATACTCCCACAGGTATGGCAGCCATTACTGTGAATGGTCGAGGGGAGAACAGTATCGTCGTAGTTTCCGGGGCAAACTGGCAATTATCGGCTGAGGACATTGAAAAGGACTGTGATATTCTCACAGATGCAGATGTACTGTTGACCCAGCTCGAAACCCCAATTGAATCTGTCTCTGCCGCCATTAGCTGTGCCCGGAAAGCGGGATTAACAGTAATCCTGAATCCTGCACCAGCCCAAATACTGCCAGTAGACCTGCTGAGAAATATTGATATCATCACACCCAATCGGATTGAAGCAGAGATGCTTACTGGTATTACCATCACAGATGATAACTCCTTGCTCAAAGCGGCTGAGATGCTCCACGCACACGGGATTAGTATTGTGTTAATCACCCTGGGAACTCAAGGTGTCTTTGTGTCGCACCAGGGGGGAAGCAAACTGATTCCCGCCATCAAAGTGGAAGCTGTCGATACCGTTGGAGCTGGTGATGTATTCAATGGTGTTTTGGCCGCCCATTATTCAGATATTGATGCCATTGATGAGGTCGTTTCACTGGCTATCATTGCAGCTGGTTTATCTGTCACCCGGACCGGAGCACAGACTGCAATACCTGATTTGGAATCGATCAAAGCCTTTCAGAATGAGCATTTGGTAGCCGTAGCAGGCTAGCTGATAACTCACGGTACCGGCTAATTAGACTCTACAGACTGAATTGGTGATATGTCAATCCAGACAACCCTGACCCCGCGCTCCCGCAATCGCAATATGGATCAGCTGCAATTGTTGCTGCCTATTATGGTTCCGGTTCTGCTTATATCTTTTATACCTCTGGTTCGTGGTATTTACATTGGGTTTACCGATTATGAGTTAGGTGGACAAATCAGTTTTTCCGGCCTTGAGAATTACCGGATCATGCTGCATGATCGCTTTTTCTGGCGATCCATGGGGGTGGGCTTTCTCTGGACTGCTGTGGTCACTGCGTTGCAAATCGGCTTGGGAATGATCCTGGCTTTACTGCTTAATCAGGGACTACGTTGGACTTCGTTGTACAGTGTCTTAATGTTGGTACCCTGGGCTATGCCGCCCATTGTACGGGGGCTCATGTGGCGCCAGATCTATAGTCCTGATACTGGAGCGCTTAATCTGATCCTGACCCAAATGGGTCTAATCGATGCCCCGATCAACTGGCTCACCAGTTTTGAATGGGCCATTCCGGCCATTATTGTGGCCGGGGTGTGGGGTGAGATCCCCAAAGCAGCCCTTTTCTTTCTGGCTGGGTTGAAAACAATTCCCGGTAGTCTATATGAGGCGGCTGAATTGGACGGAGCCTCAACCTTTAGCCAGTTCAGGCATATCACATTGCCCATGATGAAACCCATTATGGCTGCAGTCGTATCCCTTTCCTTTATGTGGAATTTTAATGCTTTTGGTTTGATCTGGATTTTAACTCAGGGAGGACCGGGTGGCTTGACCCGTTTGCCTATGCTGGCAGCCTATGAGGAAGCTTTCCGTTATGGGTATGTTGGCTATGCCGCTGCCATTGGTAATGTCATGGTAATCATCATATCGCTCTTCTTGTTCTTTTATCTTCGGGTTCAGCTTAAGGAACGCACAGAGTAAGTATGCAGATATCTAACATTCTAAGCAGTCGTTCGCTAAAACGCAGGATTACCCGCTTTCTCATGCATGGGCTTATTCTGACTTTTCTGGTATACCTGCTTTTCCCCCTGATCTGGATGATTTCCACCTCATTCAAACCCACTGCTGAGATTTACTCCGGAATCCCTTCACTGATTCCCAAGGTTTTTACCGGAGAACACTATCTGACTGTCTTTCAAGAAAAACGTTTGTTAATGAGTATTGCAAATAGCCTATATGTTGGTGTTATAACTTCCATCATTGTGGTATTGATCTCCCTGCCAGCTGCTTATGCCCTCTCACGTTATAAGACGGCAGTCAATAAACTGGTCATGGGCTGGATCCTCACATCCCAGATCTTCCCAGCCATCCTCATCATGATTCCCCTGTTCCTGGTCTTACGCTCATTGCATCTCACGGACACCCTCTCTGGTCTGGTCCTGGTTTATGTCGTCTGGGATATTCCATTTGTCCTCTGGATGCTTCAGGGTTACGTCAAGGAGATTCCCATCGAGCTGGAAGAAGCAGCCGCCATTGATGGTGCCAACCAGACTCAAATTATTTATAAGATCATTATGCCACTCCTACTCCCGGCCATTGGAGCCGCTGTACTTTTTGCCTTTATCTCAGCCTGGAATGAGTTTTTCTTTGCCCTGGTCCTATTGAAAAGCCCAGACTTGACCACCCTGCCTGTTGAACTTGCCCGCTATACTGGAATTGAAGGTCAGGCCAGAACAGGACCGTTAGCAGCAGCTAGTTTCATAGCTACCATTCCTTCCATTATATTGTTTGCTATTCTACGGAAGTGGTTTTCTTCAGGCGCTCTGCAAGGCGCAGTGAAAGGCTAATGATGCGACGATTAATATCCTGGATGCTGTATTACAAAGGTTTCATTATTGCCGCTTTGCTGGCCATAATCATTATTTCGCTCTACGTTAGCAGTGAGCTGGCCATGCGTCGGGAAACTGTGGTCGTTCAGACAGGTCCGCTCAGGTTCCTCAGTTTAGCGTGGCAGGAGGAGGCCGTTGAAGCTGTCCGGGAAATTACCGGTCAGTGGAATGCGCAACACCCTGAACAGCAGGTCGAATACATTCAGGGAACCTGGAATTCTATTCATGACTATCTAATTACCGGATTCGAGACTGGTGATATCCCTGACATTTTTCATTACGAATCTGCCATAATCGTCGATTTTGCGTTACGGGGTTATCTGGCTGACTTGTCACCCTATATCACAGACGAAATGCAGGCAGATGTGCTGGAGGTTGACTGGAGTTCAGTGACCCGGCCATCTGGCGAAGTTATTGGGATTCCCTTTATCAATGAATCTTTTATAGTGCTTTATAATCAGGATCTTTTTGAAAAGGAGGGGATTGCTGTGCCCTCATTTGAGGAGCCCTGGACCTGGGCTGATTTACAGGAAGCAGCCCAAAAATTGACCAAGGATCTGGACAACGATGGAACTGTGGACCAATGGGGCGTAGCCATGGGACTTCGTAACAGTGCCAATATCATCATGAATCATTCCATCGCTTTTGGTGGTTCTTTTTTCTATCAGAATGAGCAGGGAATGATCGAAACCAGAGTAGGTGCCCCTGAGAAAGAATTACTTAGCGTGATTTTGGATATGCTGTACCAGGAAAAAACAATGTCGCCATCCTGTATTGGAAAATCAAGTACAGAGATGCTTCCTGGTTTTCTCAGTGGCAAATATGCCATGGTTGTTGCAATTGGTACCTGGGCCAGACAGCAAGTTCAAGAGAATGCTCCTGCAGATCTGCGCTGGTCAGTCATGCCGCCCATGAAAGCCAAGACCCAGGCTATGGGATTAAATACACAGACTCTTAGTATCCCCAAATCCTGTACCCGACAAGCTGTGGCCATGGAATTTATCAGCTATTTACTCAGCTCGGAGAATATGACCCGGTTGGCTGGGTCAGACTGGATGATGCCCACGCGCAAATCCAGTTTGAACGATCCCCGTTTTCAAACAGAGGCCAATGGCTGGCAGGTGGTCACAAAATCTGCCCAATATCTTTCTACCGGTCCCTGGGTTGGGTTGCCCGGGTATATTGAATGGAAAAGTCGGGTAGCGAACCCCATCTTTCAGGAACTATTTGCTGGTCGATTGAATTTGGAAGAGGCGGCCATAAGAATTGAAAAAGAGAGTAACTCGGTGCTGGCTCGTTATCAGGTGCGGGGTTTGAAGTGGTAGAGCTTTCTGCAGCTGAAGCATCTGACCGAATTGCCGGAGCCCTCTTCGGCCTGGCCATTGGGGATGCCCTTGGTGCAGACACAGAGGGTTTGAATCCTGAAAGTATTCATGAGAAATACGGCTGGATCGAAGGCTTTCACAGCGAGGCTCAATTTGGGACAGATGACACAGAGTTTACTCTATTCTACGCGGGACTTCTGGATCAGTACGGTCTCGATATTTCTTCAGAAACAGTGGCAAAACATTATCTCAAAGATATTTATCATCCCTCACAGACCTATAAAGGTGCCGGATTTAGTGAAGCACTGACGCTGCAAAATTTATTAAACGATCTTGGGCCACCAGCATCCGGTCGTCATGTCCATAGCTGGAGTGATGGATTGGCCATGTGTGCCACCCCTTTTGGTTGTGTGTATCCCGGACAACCTGGAAAAGCGGCTGAGCTGGCTAAAATATTTGGTCGAGTCAGTCATTCCGGTGAAGGTATCTATGGAGGTCAGGCGGTTGCAGCGGCAGTTGCCATGGCAATTACCGGTTCAAATATAGAACAGATCATCCAGGCGGCTCTGGATGTGATTCCAGCAGAATCCTGGACCTACTATTTGATCAAAAAAGCCAGAGCTCTGGGAACTGAGACCATCGATATTAAATCAGTGATCAAACCATTGTATGATACTATCGCCTGTAATTA
>JAOZSM010000331.1 GCA_029939675.1 Fidelibacterota bacterium | reverse complement strand
GATAGGAAACTCTTACAGATGACTGCTAAAATTGGAATCATAGGTGAACATAAACCCGGTGAAGCTCGGATCCCTTTAACTCCCGCACAAATTCAGCAATTGAAGACTGAAAACCCCCAACTTTCCATCTCAGTTCAGCCTTCTGAACAACGCAAATTTCAGGATGCTGAATTTTCTTCCCTGGGGATTGATATGCCTGCGGATCTCAAAGCAGCTGATCTGGTTATGGCCGTTAAAGAGATCGCCATAAAAGACATTCACAGTCAACAGGCTTACCTCTATTTTTCACACACGATCAAGGGTCAGAATTATAATATGCCCATGCTTCAGCATATTCTGGATGTAGGGGCGACCCTCCTGGATTATGAATTGATCAGTGATGAGCATGATCGCAGATTGGTCTTTTTTGGGCGTCATGCGGGTTTGGCAGGGATGGTCAATAGTCTTTGGTCCTACGGCGAGCGTCAAAAAGTTTTAGGTGTGGACAGCCCTTTTTTCAAAATCAAACAAGCCCAGGATTATAAAGATTTGGCTGAGATCAAATCCTCATTAAAAGACCTTGCACCGGAAATCACTGCCTGGCTTGCCGGCAAACCAGCCCTGGTTGTGGGGATTACCGGCTATGGCAATGTAGCGAAAGGTGCTCAGGAAATATTGGATATCCTGCCTTTGGTAGAGCTTTCTGCAGATGATTTGCTTAGCGTAGATTTATCAGATTATTCCGGGAAGATTGTGAAGGTGGTTTTCAAAGAAATTGACATGTTTGAAACCATTGATCGTTCCAGCTCTTTTGAACTTCAGGATTATTTCGATCATCCTGAAAAATACCAGTCAAAATTCAACACCTACCTAAACAAAATGAATATTCTGGTAAGCTGTATTTACTGGGATACTCCCTATCCCAGGCTGATCACTCTGGATGAGATCAAAGCTCATTATGCAGAGTCGCCCTCCTTGCTGGTTGTGGGTGATATCACCTGTGATATTGACGGAGCTATCCAGTTCAATTCAGGCTCAACGCTCAGTCCAGATCCCGTCTATGTGTATGATCCTGAAACGGGTGAAAAGACAATGGGTTTCCAAGGCAATGGCGTACTGCTCATGGCAGTTGATAATCTGCCTACTGAATTGCCGCGAGAGGCTTCAGAAGCCTTTGGAGAGGCCCTGCTGCCCTTCGTTCCAGCTATGGGTGCCTGTGATTATTCAAAACCATTTGAAGAACTTGATCTACCATTAGAAGTAAAGAAAGCAGTGATCGCTCATGGTGGTCAACTGACTCCTGATTATAAATACATTGAGAAATATTTGAAAGCTTAGTAGAGTCTTATGTCAAAACACGTTCTGATCCTCGGGGCTGGTCTTGTATCACAGCCCATTATTGATTACCTGTTCACCAATACTGATTTTAATCTCACGGTTGCAGATATTCAGAAAAAAAATGCCCTGAAAGCCATTAACAATCATCCTAAAGGCCAAGCAGCCATATTGGATGTAAATAATGCTGAACAATTGGGTCAGCTGATCTCAGAGTCTGATCTGGTGGTTTCACTGTTACCCTACGTTTTGCACCCCATTGTGGCAAAACATTGTTTGATTGCAGAAAAACCAATGGTCAATGCTTCTTATGTCTCTGATGCCTTGCGGGAGATGGATGAGGAAGCCCGCGAAAAGGGACTTTTGTTCTTATGCGAGATGGGTCTGGATCCGGTAATTGATCACATGTCCGCCATGCAGATTATCCATGATATACGCAAACGAGGGGGTAAGATCCTGGAATTTGTTTCAGTCTGTGGTGGTTTGCCGGCGCCGGAAGCCAACGATAATCCATTTGGTTATAAGTTTTCCTGGAGTCCCAAAGGGGTCCTCCTGGCTGGCAAGAGCTCTGCTCGATATATCGAGGATAAAGAGATCAAAGAACTTAGTCCCGCTGAATTATTCCATTCAACCAGGCCAATGACAATTGATGGTCGGGAATTTGAAGCCTATCCCAACCGTGACTCAATCTCCTATGAAGACAGTTATGGTTTTCGGAATATAGAGTTGTTACTGCGCGGTACTTTGCGGTATAACGGTTGGCATGAATTCATCCTGGCCTTTGAAGCGCTGAATCTCCTGGAAAATACTGTTATTGAAGCGGGTATGACCAGTTTCGCAGAGATTCTCGCTGACTTGAATGCATTGGATTCTGAGAATATTCGGATCCAGATTGCCCGGAAATTAAAATTGGCCGAAAGCTCAAACGTAATCCAGGCTCTGGAATGGTTGGGTCTCTTTAATCAGGATATGTTTGATTGTGCAGGCTCTACAGCTATCGATCTGTTGGCTGACGTTATGAATAGGAAGATGGCCTATGCCCAAGGGGAACGGGATATGGTAGTCTTGCAACACCGCTTTAGAGCAAGTTTTAATGGCCATGTTGAAAAGATCACCTCCACCTTGATCGATTATGGAATCCCTGGTGGGGACAGTTCCATGTCAAGGACCGTTTCTTTGCCATTGGCCATTGTGGTCAAGCTAATATTGGAGGATAAGATCAACCTCAGCGGTGTCCAGATTCCAGTTGATCCTGCGATCTATGAACCTGTCCTATCCGAGTTAAAAACACTGGGAATTGAGTTCAAAGAACACACAAATAAAATCCCTACAGCTAAAGGTGTTAACTAGCCCTGCATTATGAAGTTAGCTATGTACCTATTTAACAAATCTCTACTTGACCGGCGTAGCTCGGAGAGCGTAGAGGGGCGAGAGCATCAATTATGACGCCCTCGCAAAAAGTATATGATAGAACATGAATATCACCCTAACATCAATAGATATAGCAACTTATGCGAGCATGGGCTATGTCCATAATTATCAACACTTTGCGTCTCTGCGTTCTCTGCGAGAG
>JAOZSM010000330.1 GCA_029939675.1 Fidelibacterota bacterium | reverse complement strand
AATATGAGGAGACATAAACTCCATATAAATTATTATCATGAATGTAGTTATTTACATCGTTCTCACCCTGGTCTCGATGTGTTGTTAAGTCTGGACCGCTATAGTTAGTACAGTAAATTCCATACGGCGCTCCAGAAATTTCATTTCTACTAATAACAGGATTACTTCTGCTCATTGTTATGTTTCGGTTTACATTATTTATAAAATCATTTTCCCGAATGTCACAGTCAGAATAATAGGCGTACATTCCATAGACATTATCCTCAAATAGATTATTGTGGATGAAGGTATCTGAATATTTTGAATATATGCCAAATCTATTCTCTATGAAGATGCAGTTTTTGACATATTGGTGGTCATTTGAAGTTACGTATACACCGCAGTAATTCTCTGTGAAAGTACAGTCACTTATATCAATGCTACTTAAGCTATTCGGTAAGTGTACTCCTTTTGCTGCATATCCTATCGATACATTTCTCAGATATATGTCACCACCATTGCTTAACTTAATACCCTTCCAATCTAGGTTTGTGGATTGAGAAATGGACGACAACAAGATTGGTAATGGTGAAAGCGCATCAGCGACTATGCTTCCTTCAATGATCAGTTCAGCATCGTCAGCGACAAAAACAGAGTTGTTTTGTGCGATCGTTAAAACAGCTCCGGGGGCGATTGTTAAATTACCATTGACAATAGTATGCCCACTATCAAAAGTTCTATCTACGCTTATAATTCCATCCAATTGTGGAATATGATAAAAACCAATATCAGCCCTTGTACCATCTTGGTCTTGATCATCTGGATCAATCTGCCACGTAAGCCCATCATCATCGATATCTGGATCCCCTGCATCCATGCAAGGTGATAGATAGGACAGCCTATATTTAAATTCTTCTTGTGTTTGTATTAATGGATCGGAATGTATGTTTCCAGTTCCAGGATGTTCCTCGTCGATCAGACAGTATTCTACAAGATTGTCAAATTCATCATCAACATCCAAGTTTTGATGAATATTGCCCCAAAACAATGTGTTTATACAGGTTAGATTGCCACCACTCACATTTACACCATACGTTTCATTGTTCATTATCGTCGAGTTAAGTAGTGTTATATCAGAATTAATGGCGAAAAGACCAGCCGCCTCTTGATTATCAGAAATGATGCAACTAGATATCAATAGATCAGAATACCGTACAAGTATCCCACTTGCGGGAGGTCCGTCTGAGTAGTGATCCGTGACAATAATATTTTCTAAAATGGAATTAGAGTATTCAAAAAAGGCTCCGCCAACTTCCTTTCCACCGTGTCCTACTAAAACTAGGTTTTTTAAGGTCGGACTAGAATTACTACAATAAATCAATGGTAAAACATTATGAGTTATGGGTGGATCTCCTGAATCGAAAGTGGACTCTAAGGTAAAACCAGAAAGAACAGCATGCTGCGT
This sequence comes from Fidelibacterota bacterium, assembly GCA_029939675.1. Lineage (GTDB taxonomy): Bacteria > Fidelibacterota > UBA8477 > UBA8477 > JABMPR01 > JABMPR01. The sequence goes on along the minus strand of JAOZSM010000330.1, from coordinate 1,452 downwards.
TTCCCCTAGACCAAATGTAGCTACAGGTTCAGAAAACGTTTGTTGAATAATCGTGTTATCAATATAATATAGATTTTCATTATAGTAGTATTCAGAACTGACTGTGATTTCCTTCCCCAAAAAGTTAATTGGATCATCTCCCCATGAAATTATATAGGTTCCGGGTGCCACGATTATCAGATCACTATTATTTGCATTTTCAATTGCTTCATTTATGTCAGTATAATCAGCTCCTCCTGCCACATTGACAGTGATCGTTTGTGGAGTGTATCCAATTAGATCAATGTTTAAGTTGTTGACAATTTCACCTGCGCTAACCTGAACATCTTCGATCACTACATCAGAGTATCCATATAAAGATGCACGTAAATCGTAAGTACCGTTAAATACCTCAAATAGATAATCTCCGAGATTATCTGGATTGGTTTCGAATGAACCTATCGATAGCTGGACATCTTCTACATTTCCACTACCGCCATTAATAAAAACATTGCCCTGTATTGTCCCCGTAGTATTAGGTGGAGTAATATTTAGTGTCGCAATACTAAAAGTGCTAATGTAAGGGATAGAAGATAGATTAAGCCAAGAAAGGTTATCACCACCAAACCCCCATCCCATATTTAGATGCACATACCCATCAGATTTATACCCATCAACAACCCAGGAATGAGGTATTCCTCCTAAGTTTTTAACAAGCGTACCAGGCTGTCCATTCTTCATATTGACAATCATCTTCTCATAAGCTTGTACAGAAGCCAAATCTTCTGCATAGGTATACTCATAATCCTCAATGTAACTATCACTATACCCCCCTATAGTTCCAGAATATGTATGACCATAGCCCATGTGATTAAGAATACCAGACTGGAAATTGAGGGCTGCAATGTGGAGATTTGATTCAACATGATTGCCGGTCGAGAATATTGTTCGTATTTGATCGAGATAAGTGTTCATCTCAGGGAAATCAGGGAAATCAAGAGATTCAGAATCACCATCGATGTCAATAAATTCGCCTGCCGTGCATGTAAGGGGTGAATCATATTGATCATCAGGTGTCAGATCGCTCAATCCAATATGCATAAAATAATTCAATATTTGTGATTGTGCTGTTGCCACACAACCAGTTTTACTCCGAAGACCGTGAATAGGACAATTTGGACATAAAGCATTGAATGATGATCCTTGACCCCATTCTGTTTCCACCCATCCTCCAGTAGGTGTAATTCCTTGCTCGGGCCAATAGAAAACTTCACGATTGAGAAGAGAGGGATCATTATTTATATAGAGTGTCCAAAGTTCATCATTAAGCATTTTTTCTTCGGTAGTAAATAAAAATTTCATATTGTTGATATTGTCTAAATATTCAATGAAAAACTGCAGTTGGTTGGAATTTTCTAAATCAGTATTTCTAAAAGAATAGGATAAATTTGGAGCAATATCTGTTTCGATAGG
>JAOZSM010000097.1:9744-10973 GCA_029939675.1 Fidelibacterota bacterium | reverse complement strand
TGAGTAATCGGTTCATCACCCATCATCCAACGTAAAGTGTTTTTAAGCTTGGTAAGCTGGATAAAAATATCATGCTCGGGATATAATTCCGGGGCCACCATGGGAGATTTAAAGTAGAATGAAAGCCATTCCTGTATCCCCTTCTTTCCATGTCTGAGAGCTAGATCAGCAAACAGAACCAGATCTAGCACGATAGGAGCAGCAAGAATTGAATCACGACAGAGAAAATCAACTTTGATCTGCATTTTGTAGCCCATCCAGCCAAAGATATCAATATTGTCCCAGCCCTCTTTAGCATCTCCACGTGGGGGATAATAATTAATTCGAACTTTATGATATAAATCTTTGTAAAGGTCGGGATAAACTTCTGGCTGAAGAATATAATCTAGAGATCCTTTTTTTGAGACTTCCTTCGTTTTAAAAGAACTGGGGTCATCCAGGACCTCACCATCCCGATTACCAAGAATATTGGTCGAGAACCAACCCTCAACTCCCAGCATCCGGGATTTTAGTCCAGGAGCCAGGATTGTTTTAATTAAGGTTTGACCCGTTTTGAAATCTTTACCGGCAATAGGGAGACCCATGAGATTTGCCAATTCAGCAATGGCAGGTATGTCAACGGTCAGGTTGGGAGCTCCGTTAAAGAATGGAACACCACTTTTAAGAGCCGCATAGGCATAGATCATACTGGGGGCTATCTGGGAGTCATTATTGCGTAACCCGGCTTCAAATTTCTCCAGAGTACTGTGAACGTCAGACTGCTCTATGTAGATTTCAGTACTGGCACACCAGATCATCACCTCACGAGTCGTTTTGTTGGTTTTGCGGAAAGCTTTGATATCATCCATAAGCATTTCAGCGAGACCCATTTTAGTTCCCGCAGACTTCTTATGCACGCCATCAAGATTCTTTACAAAAGCCTGATCGAAAACTGCTTTCATGGGTTTGACTTTTTCTAGAGCAATCCTGGCTTGATCCAAATCTTGTGGAGTAAGCACTTTGGCTTTGGAAGCAGCTTGAAAAGCATCGTCTTCAAAAATATCCCAGGCACCAAAAACCAGGTCTGTCAGGTCTGCCAGTTGGGCAAAATCTTTAATCATGGGATTACGGTTTTCAGTGCGTTTGCCAAGGCGAATGGTACCCATTTGCGTTAAACTGCCTACAGGTGCTGATTGGCCATTGATAATCGCATTGACTCCAGCGATGAAGGTTGTTGAAACGGCCCCTAA
>JAOZSM010000097.1:3681-9644 GCA_029939675.1 Fidelibacterota bacterium | reverse complement strand
ATTTAATAACCGCCATGGGCGCTGTAGCTATTAGTGGTTTAATGGCAAACAGGATTAGTCCCCCCATGATTACATAATAAAGCACAGAGACAATACTGTTCATTTTTCCAAAGAAGAAAACCTCATGAATAATGCCTGCTATGGCCATAAGCCACACAACACTAAAAAGTGTCCACCCCAGAGGAGTGCGTAAATAGGTTAAAATAACGGGAGTATAGGTTCCTGCTATTAAGAGATAAATCGCCAGATGATCAAGCACACGAAAGATATGCTTCACCCTTTGATTGGTTACGCCATGATAAATACTTGAGGTTAGGAAAACAAAAAACAGAGAAACACCGAATACAATGAAACTAGCTGCCTGCCAGGCGTCTCCATACATAAATGCCAGCAATATGAGCAAGACGGAGATAACAATACTCAAGCCTGCTCCAATACCGTGGGTTATGCTATTCGCAATTTCTTCCCCTGCGCTATATAGTGTGGATACTGATTTTGATATAATATTTTTGTTTTTCATGGACATTCTTCTTTTATATATAGATAAATTATATGATTAACAGTTAACCTCCCGCAATACCAGGGTTTCGATTGGTTCTCATCGTAAAAATCTTTTTAAGAATAGATTTCCAGTCCACCACTCGTCTTCTTTATATCAAGGATGTTAGTCAGACTCATTACACTGGAAACACCACTGATATTGGTATAATTCTCTGTTCGTTGGTTAATGGTATTGAGGGTTTTGGCGCTAAAAACAGCATCACTCTCGATGGCCACCATGGCCATGGTATTACCACCGTATTCTTCCCCAATGCGCTTAAACAGCTGAACCACTGGATCGTCAGGTCGCAGGTAGCTTAACATATCACTGCTGATCTTCAATCGGGATAAACCGATAGCAAAGAAAATGGTTAATCCCAGAGTAGTTAGAATAATCAGCATTCTATTTGCGAGTACTGCTTTTGCAAATTTTCGTATTTTAGATTTGTCCTTTCGAATTATATCGTCTTTTAGTCGGATAGTTTGGAAATTTTTTTTAGCGGGATTCAATTCCCTTAAAAAGAATATTTAGCATACTGGTAATTGTGCTCTCCATATCGTTTGGTTCTTTCTGAATTAATAACGGATATTCCAGACCTTTTATCGCTATAGCAATCGCTCTGGCAGTTTCCTCTACATCTGCTACTTGAAAAGCACCATCCTCAATACCTTCCTGGAGGATGGATATTAGCGAATTCATTTCATATTCTAAAAAATGCTGTCGGGCTTGCTCAACAAATGCGTATTGCTCTAGATATTCATCTGTTAATGTTAAATAGTAATTGCTCAGCTTCTTTAAGTGTTTCATCCGCGTGTAGACATAAGCATCTATTTTTGCCTGAGGAGTATCAGCAAGTTGGATATTTTTACCTAGCTTTCCTTGAAGAATTTTGGATTCTTTGTGAATAACCTCGGCAAAAATATCCTCTTTGCTTTTGAAATAGTAATAAAGAGTCGACTTGCCCATTTTTGACTTGCTGGCAATGTCTTCCATGGTCGTTTTACGCAGACCAAAGTGGGCGAACAACTCCTCTGCAGCTGTTATGATAATTTGTTGTCGAGCATCTTTTTCGTTATTTATGTTCATCTGGACTCATTTCGTATTTAAGTCGAATATAACTCAAATATGTCAACTCAAAAGGGAAATAATACTAATTTTCCTAAGTGACAATTTCCCATTAAAAAACTACCATCGCCACGAAAAAGTCAAAGACCAGTACCAATGTTGCTGAAAAGACAAAAGCCTCAATAGCAGCATGGCCTACTCCGCTGGCTCCGTGACTGGCTTTTAGCCCTACCCAACAACTAATTAGTCCAATAGCGAACCCAAAGCTAACTCCTTTTACCAGGCCAGGAATAACATCCTCAGCAACAACAAAAACTGCTTGGAATGAATTAAAAAATAGCTGAATTCTAATATTGAAGAATAGATCTCCAATCAGAGCTGCCGTAAACAGACCAACAAAATCTGATACGACTACTAGCAAAGGCATCATGATTATCATTGCAAAAACGCGAGGAGCCACCAGATGACGAACGGGATTAATGGCCATAACCTCAAGAGCGTCAATTTGCTCTGTGACTTTCATGGTGGCAATTTCAGCACCAATGGAAGAGCCATTCCGACCTGCCAATACCAGAGCCGTGAGAACGGGTCCCATTTCAGATAAATATCCGGCAGCCACAATTCGTCCAAAGAACGATGCTGGTAATGTGTCTTCTAACTGATACGCTCCCTGCCAGCCGGAAACAGCCCCTGCAAAGACACTGATTATGGCAACCAGTGGAAGGGCCTTCACCCCCAACAGATAGAACTGAGCAATGTACAGAGCACGATCCCGATAAAAATAACGCATATATTTTAAGGCTTGGCCCAGCAGAATAAAGATCGCACCAATGTTGGATATTAAGCCAATAGTTTTGCGACCCAGAAGACGGATGAGTGTCAACATGATAGAGCCAATTTTAGTTTCAGACATTTATCCGGAAAATATTCAGGAAGTACATCATAGACTGTTAATTTATCAGCTAAACACATAAGATTATTGGGGCTTCATTTCTGTTGGGCAGATCGCACTTATCCAGGTTACGTCCAACACCCAGGCAGATGCATGACCTGCCTGCATCAATGCTTCTATCAAAAGAGTCTTATACAACATTAAATCCATAATAGTTAAGGATGTTACCTGCAGTAATGATGTCAATTGAAGTATTCTTAACTCTGTTCTCTGATGGATTTAGAAAAAGGTGTTCTGCACCGGTAAAATCAGCGTTATGAAAGTCACAATTATTAAAGAGAGTCTCTCTGAAACTGGATTCCGTTAAGCTTGCATCGCGGAAATTACAATTCCGGAATCTGGCGTTGTTGCAATTGCTGGATGTAATCTGCTTTCCCTTAAAATTAACATCTATGAATTCTGAGTATCTCAGGTCACAATCATTAAAATGTGCAGAGAAAGCAAAATTGGCATTACTAATACCCACTCCGATTAATTTGCAGCCCGCGAAGATCGTGTCTCGAAATTGGGTCGATGAGAATTTAGCATTGGCAAAGTTACAGTTCTCAAAAGTAACCTCATAAAACTTACAATCAGCTAAATCTATGTCAGAAAAATTGCAGTTTATAAAAAGTGAGTTATAGAATTCGATTCCGCGTAATTCGCTTGATGAGAAGCAAATACCCTTAATCTTTTGACCCACGAATTCAGAGTCATTGTTTTTTGTGGTGGTCAAGTAGCGATCCTCAATAATATGTTCATAAAAATATATTTCGTGGAAGCAGGCTTCATAAGATAGATGGTGTCCTGATAATTTATGTTACTGTACGCCATGCAACATCAGAGTGACTATTTCCTGCTGGACTTGCTGCAAATCAACTGTTTTATGGTTTAATAACCAGTTTAATAAATGATTATTAATCGCACCGGTGAGGGCAATGGCAATCGTATTCGAGCTAACTGAGTTATCAGGCGAGAGAACCTTATCAAAAGCCACGACCAGGAGGTCGAAATGTTCCTTTTGCTTAGCCATCATTATTTCACGATGCCGATTTCCTGAAGCTTGTAAGGCTTTGCCCTGTTCACTGAGGAGCAACTGAAAAAACTGAATATGATCCTGAAAGAACGTGAACTGTTTTTCAATAATAATCTTAATCAAGCCTTCCAGGTTATATCGCCCTGTTAAGCTGGTGTTAAGGGTTTCTAAATAGTCATTAACGATATCTTCAATTATTGAGAAGAACAGTTCTTCCTTGGTCTGAAAGCGGAGATATAGAGCACCTTTACTCCATTCAGAAGCTATAGCTATATCATCCATTGTTGTTTTATGGAATCCATTTTTTGCAAATAGCCGGGCTGCTATATTTAATATCTCCGTACGGGCTTCCAGTCTTTCTTTTTCTTTTCGAGTCAGTTTTGACATGAGATCCCCTTTTTCATACTGACAGACCTGAAATATTCAAGTCTGCCATATCAAATGTGCATCAAGAGAGCCAGTTACTTTTTAACTCACACTTCAAGCTGTCTGGCCTGTTTACGTTCTGCCCTCCGAATACCAAAATCAGCTATCAGGCTATAAAGTGAAGGGATAATAAATAGGGTCAACAGGGTAGAAGCAGCAAGTCCACCAATTACTGTAATAGCCATGGGAGCCCTCATCTCAGAACCCTCAGAAGTAGAGAGGGCCATAGGGAGCATTCCGAAGATTGTGGTTAGGGCTGTAATAAGTACAGGTCGCATACGGGTAGCACCGGCTTCGATAATTGCAGAAGTGACCTCTTGCCCCTTCCTGCGTAGCTGGTTGATGTAATCAACCATGACAATGCCATTATTCACAACAATTCCGCTAAGCAGGATAAAGCCAATAAAACTGGTAAGACTTATGGTGACTCCAGAAACAAGAAACCCAAAAACAACTCCAATCAATGCCAAAGGAATGGTAACCATAATCACAAGTGGATGAATCAGAGACTCGAATTGAGAAGCCATCACCATAAACACCAGTAAGATAGCTAAGATCAATGCCTGGCCTAGCGTGATAAATGTCTCGATCATCTGTTCATATTGCCCACCATATTCCACAAAGTAACCATCAGGAATATTCTGTTTCAGGGGTGTTAATATCGCTTGAATATCTTTCATTACAGAGCCGAGATCTCGGTCAACAACGGTAGCGGTCACAGACACCATGCGACTCTGATTTTCCCTTAGAATCTCAACTGGACCTTCTGCTTTGGTAATGGAAGCGACCTGCTTTAAGGGTACTTGAGTTTTCATGGGTGTTGTCAGATTGATCAGAGCCAGGTCACGTATCGAATTGCGTTGATCTTCACGAAACTTGATCCTCACATCTGTTTCTTCACCCGCAAAACGGTAACGAGTCGCTACTTGTCCCAGAGTTGCAGTTTTGATGGTATTGGCAACCTGGCCGGAGATCAACCCCATTCTGTTTATCTCTTCACGGTTTAAATTGATATGGTACTCCGGCTTTGCTTCGTCCATGGAGGTTTTGATATCGGCAACACCATTCACATTCATAATCGCTTTGGAAACTTCATCACTGATTTCTTTGAGTACCGCAAAATCTCTACCGAAGACTTTTATATCAATATCAGCGCCACCACCCCCCATGGCTTCACCAAGATCAATGGTCTCAATTTTTATATCCCGCATAGCTGGAATTTCTGCCCGAATCTTCTGGCCAAGTTGTTTGGTGGATAGTGTTCGTTCAGATTTTGGTTTCATTGTGACCATGACCATACCCTCATGGGATCCGGAGTTGGCCATTTCACCACTTTGACCCCGGGCATCCTCATTTACACCAATGGAGGTAATCACGGTTTGTGCAGCTGGTTCATTTAAACAAATGGATTCGACCTGGCTGACAACCCTATCGGTCTCTTCCAGCGCAGAGCCAGCTGGTAATTTTACTTTCATCATGAGCATGGCCTGGTCTAATTCTGCCATATACTCTGTCCCCACCAGTGGAATCAGCAGAATGGAGATAATTAGCAACAGGGACGTGGCACCGATTGTTTTCCAGCGATTCTGAAGGACCCAGGTTAAGACCTGTGTATAAGCAGCTTTTAGATAGGTAATCCATGACTTATCAGCCCGCAAGGTGTAGTCAACCTTACTGCGTGGTTTAAAAAGTATGGATGCAATCATGGGCACCATGGTCAGGGATACAAACAGCGAGGCCAGGAGTGAGAATGATATGGAGAGTGCCAGACCGCGCACCAACTGACCAGCCATACCCTGTCCCATTGACATGGGTATAAAAACAGCCAGGGTTGTCAGCGTGGATGCAGTGATAGCCATGCCCACTTCAGAGGCACCGACTCGCGCAGCTTCCTTACGACTTTTTCCTGCTTCCAAATGGCGAAAAACATTTTCAATAACAACAATGGCATTGTCGACCAACAT
>JAOZSM010000097.1:2118-3581 GCA_029939675.1 Fidelibacterota bacterium | reverse complement strand
CCTGATTGCTTGGTGATCATCATCATGATACCTGGTTTATTCTGAACCCTCATTTCCGTGCGAATATCAGAGACAGTATCTTTTACCTGAGCAATCTGGCGTAATTTTATAGGACTCCCTGTTGGTGACATCCCAATCACCAGGTCTTCAATTTCAGCCAATGAGTTGAATTCTGCTCGGGTACGGATGAGATAATCCTGATGGTCTTCAATAATCCGACCAGCAGGCATGTTTAAGTTCTCAAAGCCAATCATCTGCACCACTTGATCAAGGGTGATACCCGAAGTTTCCAAAGCATTCTTATCGATTTCAACCAGAATTTCTCTTACTTCAGGAGATTGAACCAGCACGGATGCAACGCCTTCTATGCGTTCCAATCGATATCCCACCGTCTCATCGATATAATCTGCCAATTCATGCAGAGATCTGCTTTCGCTGGTTACACCATAGAACATGAGGGGCAAGGCCGACATATCAAACTTCATCACTAATGGCGTTTGGATATCGTCGGGTAGAAAATCAGCAAACATGGCTATTTGATCCCGAAGATCCTGGGCGGCAAAGTCCAGGTTTGAGCCATTTTCAAATTCTACTGCAATAATAGATATGCCCTCTATTGTACTGGACTTTACTCCTTTCACTCCAGATACCGAGGCCACGGCCTGTTCAAGTGGTTTGGTTACTATTGCTTCAATGTCTTCTGGGCTGGCGCCGCTGTAAACTGTAATCACTGACACCATGGGGAACTCAACATCTGGGAGCATATCAAGCCCGAGATTAGTATAGGAGATAAGACCCCCTAACAAGAGGATCAGTGTGATCATGGTTACCGTGATCTTGCGGTCAACAGAATAGTCAACAAGTTTCATCGCAAATCCCTACCTGGCTTCCTGAACAAGACTGCTATCAGCTAAAATGTAAGCCCCACCCACAATGTAAATTTCATTTTCGGATAGCCCGCTGTTGATCACAAGTTCGTCCTGGTTTTCACGTGAGATTGTTACGTCTCGCTTGTAGGCACGGCCATCAGCCATAATAAAAATATGGGTTGAACCGATTAATGCCTGACGAGGGATGACCAGAACATCGTGGAGCTCATCAATGGTGATGGATACTTGACCAAAGGTACCTGCTTTCAGCAAACCCTGAACATTATTGAATTGACATTCAACCAGAAATGTTTTTGATAGTGGATCTGCTGCAACGCCAACCAGTGTTACCACTCCTGCTACAGTTTCAGCCAAATAATCAACTTTTAGTTGCGCAGGCTGACCTTTCTGAACAGTGTTGATCTCATTCGAAGTGACCTGTAGCTCAACTTTGATTCTGGAAATATTTTGTAAGATGTAAACAGGACGCATGGCCGCAGGATTGTAAAGATCTCCCAGCTCAAACCCTTTTTGGGTGATGACCCCATCAAAGGGAGCAGTAAGGGTTGCCTTTTCAATTTGCATTTTGACCAA
>JAOZSM010000097.1:0-2018 GCA_029939675.1 Fidelibacterota bacterium | reverse complement strand
ATAGTTGCTGCTTCATCTTTACTACAGCTTGTTATCAATAAAAAACTGAGTAAGACAAGCATGAGAGGGGTTGATTTTTTCATGTATAAATGTCCTTAATTATAAAGAGCGGTTCCGGTTGCCTTTTTAATGCTGGCATCGGCGACTGCATAGGTAAAGAGTGCTTGTAAATAGTTAGCTTTAGCTGCTGTCAGGTTGATTTGAATCTGATTGGCCTGCAAATTGGTAATGGTTCCTTCGCGGAACTGAATTTTTGCCAGACGAGCGGCTTCTGAAGCCTGGTCCACTGTTTTCTTCTGTGATAAGATGCTTTTTTCGGCTTCTACCAGACGCAGGTAGGTTTGTTCAGTTTCCAGCAGGATGGCATCTTTTAAGGCATCATAGCCATAGTTAGTCTGGCGGAGGGCGATTTGAGCTTGGCGAACTTTTGATAACCGGGTTCCACCGTTAAATAGATCATAGCTTAATCTTACGGCAAGCATTCGGCTATCATCCCAATCAGAATACTGATCAAGATCATTTCCGGCCAACGAATATGAATAGCTTAGTGCAACCATGGGCAAAAAATCAGAACGAGCCATGTTTACATTCAGGGAACTCAGTGATCTTGACAGATCCATTTGTTGTAATTCTGCCCGGTTTGCCAATGCTTGTACTTTCAATGTTTCCAGATCGTAGTGGGTGGGTACGTAGCTTATTTTATCCGTTAAAGAGATCTCAGTTTCTGAATTAACTCCCAGGAGCATTTTCAAACCAGCCATAGCCATGGTGACTCCATTTGCCGCCTGGGTTTTTTGGGGTAAGAGATTGGCTGCTTGCACTTCTGCCTGGAGTAGATCAAGTTTTGATATCATTCCCTGACCATACAAAAGCTTGGATATCTCAAAAAATTCTTGAGCTGTCCCATAACCATCCTCTGCTACCAGGAGAAACTCTTTAGCAACCAACACGCCCAGGTAAGCTTGTATGACCTGGTAAGAAAGGTTGTTCTTCTCCTGCATATATTGAGACCGAGCCAGATCGACACCTTTTCTAGCCATAAGGGTTCCCAGAGCAATTTTGCCACCGGTGAACAAAGGTTGACTCACCCTCAGGTCATATTGATAATCCATAGTGAAATCCAGCTCCAGAGTAGTTGGCCCTCCTGGAGAGGGGAAGGGATTCGCAATAACCTGAACTTTTTCGTCAATAATTTTAGTGGTTTGCAGACCCACACTCGGTAAGGCGGAGCCGATTGCCTGATAAACAGTTTGCCTGGCATCCTTTATTTTTCCATCGGCAATCTTGATGCTGGGATTTCGATTAAGCGCAATTTGGATACTTTCATCAATAGTAAGTTGTTGAGGGGTTCCAGCCATTGCCAATAGGGGCAATAATAGGATCAGATATTTAAAGCTTTGCATCGCTTAGTATTCCATTCAGAAATAAGGTAGTAAGTTGTGATTTAAGATTATTAAGGTCTATGTGTTCTGGTTCGAGCAACCAGGTAACCATGTGAACGTTCACGGCACCAATGATGCTACGTGCCAGAGTATCGGCTTCAACTGAAGTGGTCGAGGGCAGGTCTTTTGAGAGCACCGCGGTAATATCGTCGATATATTTATGTTGCTGTTGAATCAATTTTTCCCTCATCCCAGTACTGGAAGTATGCATCACCTTGCCTTGTTCAGCGATCACCAATTGGAAGAAATGTTTGTTTTTTGAGAAGAAATTGATGTGAGCATGGACGAGTAAGGCTATTTTTTCTTCAAGCCGTGATGATCCAGCTAGCTTTGCGTGTAAGTCATGGGAAAACTGATCCATTTTTTCAGTAAGGATAGAGAAGAACAGGTCTTCTTTGCTCTTAAAGTAGAGGTACAAGGTTCCTTTACTCCAACCAGCTTCTTCTCCAATTTCCTCCATGGTTGTTGGATAAAAGCCCTGTCGAGCAAAAATTCGTTCTCCCGCCTGAAGAATTTCTAAGCGGTGTTGTACTTTTCGTTGTTCTTTTTTTGTCATCGTCACAGTATGCTACTCCT
>JAOZSM010000329.1 GCA_029939675.1 Fidelibacterota bacterium | reverse complement strand
CGTAGAACCCGCTGTCTCCCTTTCGTAAAACATACCTGACATCCACAGCTAAAGGGTATTCCTCTTGCCCAGGGTAACTTATTGATATCTCGACATGATTTGCATCATTGCTGATGACACTGTATGTGCTTGTTCCATAACCACCCCAATAAATGTAATTGGGCGGATCACCAGCCAGATTATTATTATAATTAAGGTACCACGATGCAGGATCCTCTGCAGGATTATCGTAGCGAGATACAGTTCCTCTTGCATTTGATTTATCAATGTCCACTGAAACAATACCGTTATCAAGAACAACCCTAGTTCCATTGTCTGTTATCGTCACATCAGTAGTAACTCCGCTATCGAGACTGCTCTTATAGCTATCATAGACAGAGACAGCTGCCGCATCAGCAGGATCGATCATTATCAATACCTTGGCGGCTTCAAATGCTACATACGCCTTTGGATCACTGAGCAGGGGCTGCAGAGCAGACTGAACCGCCGCGATGTGACTGGAAAAATCCGTAACTGTATTTCCCGGAGCATAGAAAACATCGCTGTCATAACCACTCAATAACCTCCCCAGAGTAGTCACACATCGCCTTCGTATAACAGCATCACCGGATCCGAGGCCACTCTGCAATATTGAAATTGATGATTCGCCCGCATCTTCAAACACATCCATGGCTCTATTAACATAAGATCTGCTATCAAAGGGCATATTTGCACCAGCCGCAGGGTCAAGTCCAAGAAGCCAACTTGAAAGAGGCACAGAATTGTAATCTATATGATCCATCGCTCCTATGACTTTAAGCCTCAGATCTATACTGTTTGAGCCATCCTGCAATACAGTATTCAGATCCGCAAGTGTTGCACTTGCCGCAGACTTCAACTGCCCAAGTATCATTACTGCATCTTCTTTTTTTGCCGGATCTCCAAGCTCTCCGGCAACATTCGAAGCGATAGTCTCCTTACTCACACTTCGTTGGTCCTGAAGATAGTTTATTATGGTCTCGCGGGCAAAATAATTACCATCGAATAAATAATCGATTAGCTCAGCATCAGTCTCATTGTTCTCACTTAAATAAGTATTTAGGGCGAGTATCGCAGCTTCCGTCCCGTCAAACCATTGGGCAGTGAGATCTGAGAGATGTTGCGCCATTATTGAGGCAGCATCAGTTGTTGCACTTGCAGGAGACGATGCAGAACCTACATTTGGCGTAGGCGGTATAGCATCCCGCATCTTAACCGAATAGGTATAAGTGGTATCAGCACTGAGACCAGTATCTGTATATGAAGCGCTTGTCTGCCATCCTGAATCGGTTCCGCCAGGATTGCCGCTGGTCTCGTCGAAATAGTACTCGACAGGACCTGTAGCATCTGTTCCCGTTGTAGCTGTCATGGTGATAACTGTAGAACTAACAGCAGCAGGTGCAGAGGCCCATGTTGCAGTACTCGGCGTCGGAGCTGCCGTATCGGGAAGAATACTAACGGTGATCTTAACTTCATCAAGCATTCCATCTAAGCTACCCGAGGTGTTACTCGAGTGTCCACCTAGATAAACGGTACGATTTACTAGGCCCATATGGGGCGCTGAAGATAATGCAGTAACTGGCGTTCCCCCGTTAACGGTCAGAGAAATTACATTATCGTTGGTATATGTGGCCACCACATGGATCCATTCTTCATCAAGAGCTCCGATGTCAATAGCGGCATGTCCCAAATAGCCGTTGGTGGCGCTTCTGATCAGAAAAGTCAGATCATCGTCTACGCCCTTATAATAGAGTTCAAAAGCCTGGGGGGCATACGCAATATACTGGTTGTAAGTGGGGTCGGTGTCGAGATTGACCCACAGATCAATCTTAACCGAGTCATCGCCTTCCCAAGCATCGGTAGCGTCAGCTATTCCAAAACCGTCAAATAACAGGGCGTTGCCGTATAGGCCGCCTGCAACTATGGTCGGAGTTGAATGACTACCACCTGGTAAGGAAAGGTCGTGGTTACGATCAATGATATAACTGTCATCGTCTTCTAAAAGTAAATCTTCCATATGCCACAGCCCAATCGTCTGGTAATCATCAGACAAAACTTGCGCCATGACCATCGATGTCGCCATCATTGTAACTAAACTCAGCAAAATCATTTTCTTAATCATTTTCAATCCTTTATTTAAACACTGTTACTTATTCGTAATTGATGATCAAATGCAAAGTTTATCTATACTCGTATAACACAACAAATCACCAGTCCGCTGGTGAATTGGCAAGTTATAACTTGCCGTAGCTTATAAACGACCTATGACACCTTTAATTCACTCCAATTGCTGAGATCCGCGCCACGCTGCGACACAGTCAATACCGGGACACCAACATGTTTCGCCAACAAAATAGCGTCCATCGCATTTTTGAAATGCCAGATCAGTCAGCTCCTGTATTTTCCTGAAATACGGATTACCAGCAGTGAACGTTAATGTTTCCTCTTCAATCTCGGAGGCAAGGTTCATGATTTTCGGTATTGACCACGACGTAATTTCCCCAAATTCCAGTTCTGCACCAAAAAAGGCGGCATAGATATCGGGGCCCAGATTGGGCCAGAATACGGGAAATGTTTCGGCGGGAAATGTCTGGCTTTCAATGCTTTTTATAAAGGCATCTACCTGATACTCAGCATCGAACCAGCGATCTTTCAAAGTGTTCCATCGGTTCTCGTTCAGGGTATTCGTTTTTTCATATTGAACATTATGCTTTGAAAACCTAATGGGAGGCCGATCAATAACTTCCTGCTCAAACCAGGCCTCCACTCTTTGCATAGCTTCATGTAAATGAGGCATTCCTTTTATTTCAAAATCCCATTTGTGCGACTTAACCATTTTTTAGCGGTTCCCTTTATCTCTTTTTTCGTAAGCGTTCAGGCGGAATCAATTGAATCATCCGCTGGTTTTA
>JAOZSM010000096.1:8104-11136 GCA_029939675.1 Fidelibacterota bacterium | reverse complement strand
CCATCGATATTAAATCAGTGATCAAACCATTGTATGATACTATCGCCTGTAATTATTACCACTGGAGCGATTTGGCCCCTGAGGCCGTGGGTATTGCTTTTGGATTGCTGGCTGCCGGGAAGGGTGATTATCACAAAACCATTCTGGGTGCAGTTAACCTGGGACGGGATGCCGATACCATTGCAGCAATTGTTGGAGCAGTGATCGGGGCTGGAATAGGATATCAAAAACTGCCTGCTAATTGGCGGGGAAAGATCCAGGATCCTCCTGGCCTATGCATTCGGTCCATCGCTGGTGTGAGTATTGAAGATGCAGCTAAACAGCTGACTAAACTCGCCCTGATTGAGGGGGAATCATGAGCAACCTGATCAACCTGCGGGTGGCTTCTGCATTTCAGGGATTGGCGCTGGGCGATGCCCTAAGTTGGTCCAACCAGTTTTCCCGTGCTCAAAATATGCCGAAATGGTTGGAGCGGATCCGGCATGAGATCGAAGCAGATATGCCCAGGCATAATAGCACCAGCCTTCCCAAACCCTTTTCTTTGAATCAGTCACCTGATTATCTTATTCCTGGTCCTGGTGATGCCACAGAATGGGCCACCTGGACTGCCACACTGCTCCTGAAAAATCAGGGAAATCTTAACCATGCAATTCTGGATGAAGCCTGGCGAGATTTAGCTGCATCACCAGCTGATATTCATGGTAGGATCAGTGTACAGGCGGCACTGAAAAACTTTAGAGAAGGTTTGACTGCTCCTCAGTCGGGCCGTTTTAATCCGCACTATTTTGATGATGCGGCCTTGCCTCGCGCTGTTATTATCGGCATTACCCACCCGGGAGATCCCGGTACTGCGAAAGTCATGGCTGAGCTGGATGCATCTTTTACTCAATTTGAAGATGGGATCTGGAGTGCCGCTGCAGTTGCAACTTTATTCAGCCGGGCTTGTAATGGTGGTACCTGGCCTGAACTTATTCAAAGCACTATTAATGAATTACCGGAAAACTCCCTTGTTAAAACAACCGTTGACAAGGCTATTACAGGCCTTGATCCGGTGAATTCTGATGTGATTGATACGGCCTTTTTCCTGAATACGAAAATTTGCAATCAGATTTACAGTTATGGGAATATTGCCCATGAAATATTAGCCTCACTGTTGGTGATCCTACAGACCATGCAGGGAGATAGAGAGAAGATGCTGGCTTGTGCCGCTCTCCTACCCTCGGCGGGGAGCACCTTGTTAGCCTTAAGTAGTGCCCTGGGGGCTGTGATTGAAACCAAATCTTCCAGAAAAAGTGGATTTGATAGCCAAAAGTTAATCTTAAGTGGATCGAGTTTGCCCGGCTTAAAGGGTATCCATATTGATGACATTGCTAATCAGCTAGGTGAAATAGGTGTGCCGGGGACTTCATTCAGAACCAGGGGAAAATTGCTACTATGATCGTTCGTTATCTGGACTTTATTGAGCGCTTTGAATACGAGATAATCCAACGCCATGATGAGGGGTTGGATGTCACGGCTGAGCGATCACAGCTTTATGAAATTCAGAAACAGGCAGATCTGGAGTCAGCCGGAAAATTTCAACAGGAAGCTCAACAACTTTTACAGAAACTTTCGGCGAAACCATTTCCAGCAGATTTGGCTAAAAATGAGCCAGGTGAAATTGCTGAAATCAGGCAGAGCCGAGCTCAGTCAGATTCTGATTTTCCCCAATTAAGCCTTGAATTGGATGATCAATATAATGCTGTCCTGGGCGGGTGGCTGGGACGGGCAGGGGGCTGTCTCCTTGGCAAGCCTATCGAACGCTACCATCGTACAATAATCAGGGAAATGCTTGAATCTAACGGTGCCTGGCCTTTGGACAATTATTTTACCCAAATTGGCATGCCTGAGGATTTGCTGGAAAAATATCCCTGGAAACGTCGTCTGGGCTTTGAGAGTCTCCGCGAAAATATTCAGTGTATGCCTGAAGATGATGACCTGAATTTCACCATGCTGAACCTGCACATTCTTGAGACCTATGGTCCTGAATTTACCAGTGAAGATGTGGCCGAAGCCTGGTTAAAGAAATTGCCCGTATACGAAGTCTTTACCGCAGAACGAGTGGCTTACAACAATCTCTTAAATGGAATATCCCCACCGGAATCGGGACAATTTTTGAACCCATTTAGGGAGTGGATCGGAGCTCAGATTCGGGCTGACCTCTGGGGCTATGTCTGTGCTGGAAATCCTGAAAAGGCCGCAGAGTTTGCCTGGCGGGATGCCCGTATGACCCACACTCGTACCGGTATCTATGGTGAGATGTTCTTTGCTGCTATCATGGCGGCTGCTTTTGTTGAACATGATATGCGTATACTGATCCAGATGGGTCTAGATCAAATCCCACCCCAATCGCGGTTCTCAAAGGCTATCAGGGAAGTCCTGGATATTCCCATAGAGGTCAATGCGTGGGAAACCGTAGTAGATCAACTCTATACTTCATTTGGACATTACCATTGGGTCCATACCATTAATAATGCTGCTTTGACGGTGGCTGCCCTGATCCATGGCCAGGGTGATTATGAACAGACCATCTGCAATGCAGTTATGGGTGGTTGGGATACAGATTGTAACGGAGCAACTGCAGGTTCCATTGTTGGCATAATCCAAGGGGCACAAGCATTGCCTGAGAAATGGATTAAACCATTAAATAATCAGATCCGTTCCAGCCTGGGTGGCTTTGATCAATCTAAAATTACCGATCTTGCCCATCGAACAGTTGCGGTTTCCCAAAAGGTAAACACAAACAGAGCCACTGAAAATTTAGTAAAATCGGATGATTTTTAATCAAAATCTATGAATTGAGAAAAACCTCAATCTTATGAGTAGTTAATACTTCACACTTTGCGTCTCTGTGTTCTCTGCCTGCCGGGCGAAGCTCGAAGAGCGTAGACTGGCGAGAGGACTTTTTCTGAGACATACAACATTATAAGGATATTACATGTCATTAAGAAACCTGAACCTAACCCCGAAAGAATTTCAATCCAAAGCCGAGG
>JAOZSM010000096.1:0-8004 GCA_029939675.1 Fidelibacterota bacterium | reverse complement strand
ATGTCATTAAGAAACCTGAACCTAACCCCGAAAGAATTTCAATCCAAAGCCGAGGGTTGTCTCGTTGGTCTGGCTATTGGCGACGCTTTTGGCGATGCCGCTCGTGATCCGGAAAACCAATTTTTATACGGCATCACCATGGATTGGCCTGAGAAACCAACCTTTAGTACAGATGATACTGAATTCGCCCTACTCAGCGCAGAAATCTTGATCAACTCCAAGGGGAAGCCAACTCCGGAGCATGTGCTAGCCGCCTGGAAGGAGCATGTCCTGGTGGAAGATGAGCTCAAACGCGGTGGAGCCAGTGAACGGGAAGCTGCTACCAATATCCGCAAAGGCTTAACTGCTCCGGAGACTGGAAAATACAATGCCTACTCCAAGAGTGATGGTGCTGCCATGCGTTCTGCCCCCATGGGAATCGTGGCTGCCGGTGATCCGGAATTAGCCGCTGAGTTAGCTCGGATTGATGCCGAGATCAGCCATGCAGATGACGGTATCTGGGGTGCTCAAGCGGTAGCGGCTGCCACAGCCGTTGCCATTGCAGGTGCCTCCGTGGATGAGATCATTGCAGAAGCCCGGAAATGGGCACCAGCCGGCAGTTGGTTCAAGTATTCATTCGATACGGCTTTTAACATCCTCGAAAAATTTGATTATAACATTGAACAATCCTGGATGCCTTTGCATAAAGCCCTGAGGTGTGAGTATAAAGCATCGGTACCAGAAGCAGTCGTTTCGGCTTTTGCTGTTTTCAAACTCACTGATGGTAAATTTAAAAAAGGGATGATTCATGCCGGTAATTTTGGCCGTGATACGGACACCATCGGTGCGATTGTTGGTGCTTTATCCGGCGCAGCTAATGGGCTGGAAACAATTCCTGAAGCATGGATTGACAATGTCCGTACCCCCCATGGAACCTGTCTGCAATTTACTGCTAAACAGGATTTATTTGAAGTGGCCCGCAAGTTGACAGATTTGAGATAAGACTTTAAAATTGTCGAATCCGCAAAAAGTAGCTGAGAAATCATAAAATGCACCCTAAATCCATTAAATACAACCACATATCGCAAACACGTCTAAGTTCATAAATATCAACACTCTGCGTCTCTACGCGAGAGGGCCTTTTTGCGGGACCATCAAAATTAAGGTCGGTAACTGAAAATGGTGATAGATCGGAAATTAAAGTGATGCAAAGTATACTTGGTCTTTTAATGATTATGTTGGTTTCATGTCAAGCTCAGGTTGTACCTGAGTACCACAACATTTCTACAGAATACACCAAGACGGTTGAGCTGGATTATTTACTCTATATTCCATCTGATTATCGACCCAATGAAGCTTGGCCCCTGGTTGTTTATCTCACCGGCATGGAAAGCGTGGATGATATAAATTCTATCAGGAATTATGGTCCACCCCAGTTAGTGGAAATGGGAATGGAGCATGATTTTTTTATTGTAGCTCCTCAATTGCCTGGAGATGTGCACTGGGACCCGGACGGCCTCCATGCTCTTTTGGAGGAGGTAGAGAGCAATTATCATATAGATGAAAATCAACGTTATATCACTGGAATTGGTGATAGGGGAGGCTGGGGCGTTTTTGAATTTGGTGTGAGTTACCCCGGTATTTTTCAACGCTTTGCGCCAATGGGAGCGCCGGCCTGTACTGAGATTTGCAGATTGGGGGATGAGACTTCAACCTGGATGTTTCACGGTGCCCAGGATTCTCTCGTTCCCCTGGCTGACCCAGAGAATATGCTCTTTGAAATGCAGACCTATTGTGGAACCGAAGATCAATTGACTATTTACGATGATCTGGGTCACGAAGTATGGGAACGGGGTTACTCTGAGGAAGGTTTTTGGGAATGGTTTGTGGGAACAGCACCTTCATTTACCGGACCTGCAACAACAGCGAGCATTGAAACATTCTCAACTGATATTTCTAAAGAAATTGACGATGATTATCTGTTGTATTTGCCGGTAGGCTATGAAAATAATAATGACAACTGGCCTCTGGTGCTATTTCTGCACGGATCAGGCAGTGCCATCCAGAATATTGATGACATCAGACATGGTGGACCACCCTTACTGTATGAGCAGGGGATGAATTCGGATTTCATACTGTTATGTCCTCAACTTCATGCAAATGTGCATTGGGATGTTGATCGGATAAATGTGTTAACCCGGTATATCATTGAAACCTACCGGGTGGATCCCAGCCGAATATACATCACCGGGTTGAGCAGAGGCGGATTTGGGACCTGGGAGTATGCAGTCAGTTATCCCAATCTTTTTGCCGCTGTTGTTCCTATTGCGGCCCGTGATGTTCCGGGGGTGGAGCGTTTGGTCAATTCAAATATAGCGATTTTTCACGGAGCCTTGGATGATGGTGTGCCCTGGCAGGGATCCCAGTTTATGTACAACCGATTGGAAGCTGTTGGAGCAAATGTTCAACTTACTCTGTTTGATGGTGTGGGTCATAATGCCTGGGATCCAGCCTACAATACTGAAGGACTGTGGATTTGGCTGCTCAATCAACAGAATGACCAGGTTTCAGTTTCGGATAATGATCCAGCTCCTCTAGAGTCATTTCTGGTTGAAAATTTCCCTAATCCCTTTAACCCATCCACAACCATTAGTTATCGATTGATGGAGCAGGCGATAATTACACTCAAAGTATTTAATGTATTGGGTCAAGAGGTCATCACCTTGCTGGATGACTCGAAAGATCAGGGAATTTATAACATTCAATGGGCCGGAACTGATCAATCAGGGAGCTCCGTGAGCACGGGCGTTTATTTCTGTCGTCTTCAGGCAGGAGATTACTCCAAAACAATAAAAATGGTTTATCTTCCATAACATTGACGGCTTCGCAAAAAGTATATGGCAGAACATGAATACCACCCTAACGCCAATAAATATAGTAACTTACACGAACACGGGCGATGTTCTTAATTATCAACATTTTGCGTCTCTGCGTTCTCTGCGAGTTGGAAATCCCGCCGACAGGGGAACACGAAGTGTCGGGGAGGGACTTTTTGCGGGATCGTCAACTTTGAACATCATATAATTGTTAGAGTAGTAAAAAAAGGGAGTTGATCATGAGAAGTACCTATTTCTTATTAGTCATGTTCTTATCAAATCAATTTTTGTTTAGCCAGGATCATATCCATTGGGGCTCTACAGGTGACCCACTTAATGGGTTGACCATTACCTGGCATGCCTCCAGCCTCTCATCTACTGGAGATCAGATTAAATGGGGCTATACTACCGCTTATGAGCAGGGAGCATTTTCAGTTGATCACAGAAACGATTATTCAGGATATTTATTTGACTATACGTTCCCTCCGCTCAATGCCAACGCCACGATTCACTATAAGATCTACACTGAGGATGATTGGTGTCATGCCACCAGAACATTCCAAACTTCTACAGATCCCAGTTCAACTCAATTCTCATTTATTGCCGGGGGTGATAGCCGGTCCAACTTGAGTGACTGGCAAACAGCAGCCAATTGGCTGGCTAGCGAATCTACCGATTTTCACCTCTTCATGGGCGATCATGTTAATTCAGGGACTGCGACTACAGATTGGAACTACTGGTACAACAATGGAGTCAACTTTTTGGAAGGTAATTTACTTTATCATACTGCTGGAAATCATGAATATGGCTCCATTTATCTCAATCAATTTGTTATGCCAGCCAATGAGAAATGGTATTCTTTTGAATTTGGAAATGCGCTTTTTATCTGTCTGTTAAGTGAAGAAGATTTTGCTACTCAGCATATCTGGTTACTGGATCAACTCTCAAGTACCGCTAAGACCTGGAAAATTGTATTTTTCCATAAGCCATTTTTTACCACAGGTAGTCATGTCGATGATATGACGGCCTATCGCGATACCTGGTGGCAGGCCTTTGATGATTATGGTGTTGATGTAGTTCTTGGGGCACATGTTCACTACTACTTAAGGTCTAAACCGATCAATTTGAATGTCAGCAGTACTGCTGCAGTCGCTGAATATGGGAGTGAGCCAGGGGAGGGTAGACTTCAGATTATTTCCGGGAGCTATGGTGCCCCGTTGTATGATGTGGGAACTGGCTGGTTCATTGAAGAAAATATAAGTACCATGAATTATGCTAAATTTGAAATTAATGATAACGTATTAACCATGAACGCTTACAACATGGTAGGGAGTTTGTTAGATAACGTAACGCTTTCGAAAAATCCTGCTGGTATCCATGAACCTGAAGCAACCATTATTTCAGAATTTAGATTGAGCCAAAATTATCCGAATCCATTTAATCCAACTACAACCATCCGCTATAGCCTGAACCAGACCTCAGCTATTAACCTCTCTATCTATGATGTGACGGGTCGATTGATTAAAATGTTGGGTAATACTCAACAATCACCAGGGGCTCACAGTGTTCACTGGAACGGAATTGATGATCAGGGAAGTCCGGTTAATACTGGAGTCTATTTCTGTCGTCTGGAAGTTGGAGCACTTAGCCAAACCATAAAGATGTTGTATCTTAGATAAAACCAGTTTCCGGAGGAGCGGAGCGACAACTAAACTGGTTTCAATCTGTTCTGGAGATACAAAACCTGTTTGGCTCGTTTCACTCGCTGAAAACAGGTTTTGAATGACCCGGGCAGTTTCAGTCTATCCTGGCACCTGATTCAAGATCAAAAAAGTGTAGATGCTCAAATTGAGGCCTGAAATTGAGCTGGTCGCCGGTTTTATGCTGGTGGGCTCCCTGAACTCGAGCGACGATCTGAGCTTCTCCAACGGTGGTATACAGATATGATTCACTACCCATGAGTTCACTTACTTCAAGTTGAGCTTCAATGCCCTCACCTGCTGCAGATAACGTAAGGTGCTCAGGGCGGACCCCCAGGGTCACTTCCTGTCCAGCATATTTCTGAAGTCCGGTGTGGTCAGATCCTGGATATTTTAAGTGGAGTTGGTCATTGCTGAATTGAATTCCATCTTTCACATCAACTTTCACATCAAGAAAATTCATGGCTGGTGACCCGATAAAACTGGCTACAAACTTATTGGCCGGTCGGTTGTAGAGTTCAAGGGGAGCATCGGCCTGCATGAGATAGCCATCCTTCATTACAACTATTCTATCACCCATGGTCATGGCTTCGACCTGGTCATGCGTTACATAGATCATGGTGGTTTTGAGTTTGGCGTGCAGCTTTTTGATCTCGGTGCGCATTTGAACGCGTAATTTTGCATCCAGATTTGAAAGGGGCTCATCAAAAAGGAAGACCGCCGGGTTACGGACAATAGCTCGACCTACAGCCACCCGCTGACGTTGACCACCGGAGAGTTCTTTGGGTCTGCGTTTTAGATAGTCCGTGATACCCAGGATCTCGGCAGCAGCTTCAACCCGTTGCTTGATCTCCTCAGTCGGGGTCTTCTTCAGTTTTAGTCCAAAGCCCATATTATCGTAAACGTTCATATGGGGGTAGAGGGCGTAGTTTTGGAAAACCATGGCAATATCACGGTTTTTCGGTTCCACATCGGTTACCTGTGTTTCGCCAATATAGACATCGCCACCAGTTGTATCTTCCAGACCGGCAATTATTCTGAGCAGGGTTGATTTTCCACAACCGGAAGGACCCACCAATACCAGGAATTCACCATCACGAATGTCCAGATCGACACCGTGGAGGACCTGAGTTTCACCAAATGATTTATCGATATTTTTGAGATTTACTTTTGCCATTGTTGGTCCTTATTAATTCAGGAAATAATTATCGGATTTCTAATTGGTTCTACAATATAACTCATGCTGACTGAGATTCAACCAGGCACTCATTTATTATCGGTATTTCAACAGCATAATTGAACACTTATTGGAGAAAGTCTTGTTATTTCGGGCAGGGTAGTAAAGTCTTTGGGTTTTTTTTTACGAACCCTACTACAAACTCCTGGTGGAGCCAACCAAGCTCATTGATTCCCGGACTTTGCACAAAAAACCACGGGCCGGTCTGCTTGACAATATAACAGTGGCTACCAGGAAGGACATGACCGATAACATGTCCTTTTGTGAGTGTGTCAGAGTAGATTGGGATTTGGTAATGGGTGATCACCCAGTCCTTGGATTTTTTTAATTTTTTGCTCAATTTATTGGCAGACATGAGCACAGCGAAATTCTTACAATCTGCCATACTCAGATCAGTAAAGGTATGTGGATCAGTATTAGTTCTTTTGCGTGTGAGAATTGTACTGTATTTTCGTTCTACTTTAGGACCCCCGTCACAGGTTAGAAAAATACTGAGTATTAGGAAAGCTATGGCAGATCGGTATATCATCATATAACGATTATCGGTGTGGAGGCGATAACTTTAACAGAATCGGTTACTTACTTTGGAGTTGGAGGGGGATAAAAAAGGAATTCGAATGTCCTCAACTCTTTGCGCGCTTGTCGGGTGTTTTGCTTTCCAATTATTTGGTCCAGGATATCCCAAAATTTATTGCTATGGTTTTTCTGCTGAGTATGGGCCAATTCATGGAGCAGGACATAGTCTCTGAGATGGTTGGGAAGGTAAAAGATCTTTTGATTGAGGCTGATATTATTATTTCCCGAACAAGACCCCCAACGGCTTTTTTGATTTCGGATACTAAGCTTGTTATAGTTGAATCCGTGTTGATTGGCCAGCTCATTGAGGCGGGTTTTTAGCGACTCCCGAATTACAGCTAGAGGAGGAGTGGGCTGGGTCAGGAAGAATTGGCGCGATATTTCCTCAGTTTGACGGGCTTGATTAAGAGCCTGTCTGATCCAGGTCTGATTATTTTCAATGAAAGCTAAAGCTTTCTTATGAGAAAAACCAGGGGGAAGGGAGGCCAGGATTCCCTGAAAAGGTTTGACTTTAAGGCGCAGGGAGTGTGATCGCTTAGTCCGAATGAAGGTGATTTTTCCAAACTCAGGATGGAGCTCCTCTTTTTGGGGGGGAGCAGAAAAACTAGTTCGCGAGAAAATACTCATCAACCTGAGTCAGAGTACGGGTCTTATCGATAATAGAAGGGTAGCTTAGCTTAAGAATATTCGCCATTCGGTATTTATTGTAACCATATTTTTCGTACAGGTAGTGCATAATTTCACGTTCAAAGATCTCATTTGCTTCCGCCCAACTCAGGTCGTCATATTGATTGATGAGGTCATGGAGGTCATGTTTCTCCTGGTTGATTGTTTCCTGCTTGGGGGGGAGTATATACCCCCGATGTTTCAGTCGATTCTGAACAGAATACAGTGTAGAAGGGGGCATTCCCAGTTTTTGAGCCAGGCGTGTGCGATTAGATTCAAGCGCTGAGTGGTACAGGATCAACTGATATTGAAAGATGTCTTTGATTTCTTTCCAGGGTTTTCCCTGGCTAAAAGCTAAATGATCTTTTGGGGCCTTTGCTTTTGGCTGCGGACTGCCTTTCCCTTTATGTTTAATAAATTCTACATAGGAATCTACGACCTGCTTTCGGTCACCGGTTAAGCTGATTCCGTGCCCAGCGTAACGCATTGAATTTTCATAGCCCATTTGGTAATAGTATTCGGCTTTTTCATAATCTTTGTAGTGATCTTTATAAGTATCGCCCAGATACTGACATTCACAAGGTAGCCGGGCAATACTATCAAGCTCCTTCGAGACATCCAGGGCCTCTTCGACCAATTGAACTGCTCTCTTAGTATCATTTTGCTTCTCTGCAATGAGAGAAAGATTTTCCTTCAAAATGGGTATTATGGAATCTAGAGGTCCATTTAGCTGTACTTTTGCCAGCGTTTGCTCAGCTAAATCTATCTTACCCTCAGAATAATAGGCGTATGCTTGGGCGTTCAGTATCTGTTTGATATTTGGTTTAAGATTCAATTGTTTTGCAATCGACATTGCCAAATCGAAATAATGAAAAGCCGATGCATAATCTTGCTGCATCCTAAAGTACTTGCCAACTACCCGGTAGCTTATACACGCTAAAATATTCAAGTTATTTTTTTTCAGAACTTT
>JAOZSM010000328.1 GCA_029939675.1 Fidelibacterota bacterium | reverse complement strand
TGACCCATGTGAACCAACGCTATGAACGTCAGAAATTATCTGCCCGGAGACGCTTTAAACAGGAAGGACAACGCTGCCTTCAAGATTTAGCCCAAAATGGTGGCAGTCATCCTGAAGGAATGCAGTATTTTTATGATCGTTATCATGAACTACTGGAGGAACCATCTGAGAATAACGGTAAACCAGTAGTAGCATCCATGTGTATGCATGTTCCGGCAGAACTGATCTATGCTTTGGGTGCTCGTCCCGTGCGCATTTGTGCCGGAGTGCATGTTACCGATACAATTGGGGCCGAGCATCTACCGGCCAAGGCTTGTCCGCTCGTTAAATCCACCCTGGGTGCTATTCACATGGATATGTTGCCTATAGATAATGAACCTATTATGATGGTTAACCCCACAACTTGCGATCAAAAACGTAAGCTGGGTGAGGTGACAGCTGAACTTGGAAAAGAGCTCTATACACTTGAATTACCCCCCACCAAAGATTCTGAAGAAGCCAGAGAGTATTGGCTTCGGTCTGTAAAGAAATTCACCCTGGCTTTGGAAGAAGCTACCGGTAAACGCTTAACCAAACAGAAATTGAAGTCAGCCATTGGCCTAATGGCCAAAGCACAGGCTGCCTTTCGACGTTTTCATCTGTTACGACAGAAGGGGACTGTCATTAGTGGAAATGACGCCCTGCTGGTCACCAATGCTCACTTTTTTGATGATATTGAAGCCTGGACCCAGGCTTTAACAAAATTGAATATTGAACTTGAGCAGGCACTCTCTGAGGATAAATGGATTGTCCCCAAACGGACCCCTCGCATTCTGATCACTGGTTCGCCCTCCATCTTTCCAAACCTGAAACTGCCGCTGCTCATAGAACAATCAGGCGCGGTGATTGTTGAGGATGAATTCTGCAGTGGCAGCCGTCTGCTCAATGATACTGTGGCTGTGGATGAGTGGTATCTTTACGACATGATCCCAGCCATAGCTGACCGATATCTGAAACCAAGTACCTGCCCAAATTTTACACCTAATGATGATCGCATCCGGAAATTGTTAACTGCCATCAAAGATTTTAAAGTTGATGGAGTGATCTATCAGTCTTTTGCCGGGTGTCAATTATACGAGATCGAATCATTGAAGATCGGTAAAAAATTAGAGCAAGAGGGTGTTCCCATGCTTTATGTGGAAACTGATTATAACCCGGATGATGGTGGCCAATTATCTACCCGCGTGGAAGCTTTTATCGATGCCTTGCACGGGCATAATTCGCATTAAGGAATGAGTATGCAATATTATACTGGTATCGATATTGGATCAACCTCCATTAAAATAGTCATCATCGATAGCATGGGGAGCCTGGTGAATACGATCACCACACCCACGGGTAGTCGCTTTGCCCAAAATGCAGTCGATGCATTAAACAGCTTACTGTCAGCAGCCGGAATCTCTCCGAATGACAATGCCTATACGGTTTCCACAGGATATGGACGCAAGTTGTTTAAAGCCGGCGACGAAGCGGTTAATGAAATATCCGCTAACGCAATTGGAGTCCAGGCTTTAGGTCCTGACTACAAAAATATACGGACCATCATCAATGTTGGCGGTCAGGATTCAAAAGTGATCAGACTAAAAGCGGATGGGTATATAGATAAATTTGCCATGAATGATAAGTGTGCAGCTGGTACTGGACGGTTTCTGGAAATAGCAGCGCGTAATCTGGAAGTTGATCTAGAAGAATTTGCCAATCTGCATCATACCACTACAGATCCGGCTTGCCAGGTGAACAGTACCTGCGCGGTCTTTGCTGAATCAGAACTCATTTCTCTGCTGGCTGCCGGGAACGAAAAAGCCGTTATAGCAGGAGGGGTCCATGAGTCCATCGCCCGTCGACTGAGTCGTCTGGCTGCCCGGGTCGGACTGGTTGAGGATGTTCTTTTCGATGGAGGGGCTGCTATTAATGGTGGGATGATCCAGGCCCTTGAGGATGAATTAATGATACCCCTGATCATGGCTGATGACCCCCAGATCACAACAGCGCTAGGAGCTGCTGAAATGGCTCGCAGGAAATTCCAGACACACGGAAACAAAGCGACTCATCTTGGTGAAGATATTGGTGGAAAGGGCTTAATTGTTGATTTAAGACAGAGTTGTAAATCAGGGTGTTGAGGGGTGTTATACTGAAATGAATATGGCATAACACTTGAAACTTCATGTAGTGTTTCAAGAATATAAAACCATTTTATAAGCATGACCTTTACACCTTTTACCATACCCGCTCATACTAAGGTTAATTTGAGTCTCCGTATTCTGGGGAAGCGTCCGGATGGCTACCATGATCTCGATACCGTTTTTCAAGAGCTTGACTGGGGTGATCTCCTGCATTTTGAGCCTGCTTCAGAATTTTTATTTGAAATGACAGGTCTAAGTTTCGATGATGGCGGAAATAATATTTGTCTGCATGCTGTTGAGTTATTCAAAAAAGTGACAGGTGAAGATTTTCCGGTCAAAATTACTTTGGAGAAAAAGGTCCCACCGGGTTCTGGGATTGGTGGTGGCAGTGCTGATGCTGGGGCAGTGCTAAAAGGTTTAAATCGTCTGGCAGCAAAACCGCTTGCTCCCGGTAAACTGCAAGAGCTGGCCCTGCAGTTGGGCGCAGATGTTCCTTTCTTTTTAGACGGGGGATTGCAACACGGCCAGGGTGTTGGTGAAAAGCTGAAAAAACTGGAACGGGGCTTTGAGGGCGTGTTTCTGTTAATTATTCCCCCCATACATATCTCGACAAAACAGGCATTTGAAGCATTAAAAATACCATTGACAGCCCCTGGGTCGCCGATTACTTTTGGCCGCCTTTTAGATAAGGCAACATTGGTACGGTTTTTTGAAAATAATTTTGAATCTGTTGTTTTTCATATGCATCCAGAAATTGGCACCCTAAAAAGGGAGCTCCTGAAACAGGGAGCCTTTT
>JAOZSM010000327.1 GCA_029939675.1 Fidelibacterota bacterium | reverse complement strand
GTAGCCGTAGTTTATTGTTTTGGTTTAGTCTGACAATAAAGAGTTTAAGTAGACCTGATTCTCCCAAACGCTCAGATATAGTGATTTAACCAAGCAATACATTCCCATCAACTAGATTCAATAGTTGGTGAGGTACACTTGCGTTGTGATGCAAAATATTATTTTGAGGTATCAAATAATGTTTCTACTAAGATATTACAGATGCAATCAGAAAAAGTTCAACCTTATCATGGTCGATAATTCTATTGAAAGATGTGGATTGAGTACTCGCGTACACAATATTACATGTAATGGAGGCTTTGGTCATTCTGCTAAGCCATGGTTGCTGCCAAGCCAAGTCGAATATCTGGCCAATACAACTCAATCTATTAATCCCAGTATAAATCAAACATTCATCAACCATTGCATATTAATACACTTAAGTACTTGTAAAAAATATGGATATTATAAGCTCAGCATTTATGTAAAATTATAATTATTGGAGTGAAACTCCCAGGAGACAGCATGAAACAAAAAACTCTTTCCGCAAT
The DNA here is from genome assembly GCA_029939675.1 of Fidelibacterota bacterium. GTDB lineage: Bacteria > Fidelibacterota > UBA8477 > UBA8477 > JABMPR01 > JABMPR01. Next base: position 2,437 of record JAOZSM010000327.1, on the reverse strand, counting down.
TTTGATCAGTTTAATCATCAGCATACCCTGTGTAGCTGACAGGAACGTTTCTGCTGGTGTTCCAGCGTTTTTCCAACCTCGTTTGGAGCGAGAGATGGTTGGGAAGGCAATCAGTCTTTCAGAAACAGATTTTTCCACAGAGCTGAGAGAAGGAGTTGGTGTCCTGGTTGATTCCTCTCAGAATGGTTACGGATTAATCATTCCTGAAACAAATCCAATTTCTGTAAATACTTCTAACCCAGATCAGATTATTATGGCTTACCGTCAATATACTGATGGTTCTGCTTCTGGTTCAATTGGCATGGCGTATTCTGATGATGGAGGAAATCAATGGGAAACTTATTCATCTCTGAACTTTGATGTGGGCGGTGTTGGGAGATATCCATCCGCTCTTGCCACAGAATATTTCCCTGTTGTTTTGTGGAATGAATATGGCGGTGGTGGTGGAGATAATGGTGGACGCGCTTATTACACATTTGATGAAGGTGAATACGGCGGTGAAATTTTTTACCCTTCAACAGATATTCATAACAATCCAGCAGCAAACGATAGCTGGATTGTAGTTCCAACGCAGAATGTAGATCCCGCTGGAAATTTAATTGTAAATACGGTAGTGACAGATTGGTCCGGCGATCGTGATCATATTCATTTTCGCGCTCAAACCGAGGGAACCTGGGATAGTGGTACAACTTTACCATTTTCATCAGGTAATTTACTAGTTCAGGGTAACAGAGATTTTCTTTTAAGCGAGGGTTCAAACTTTACATCCAATGGGAATATGGATATCAATTCAGATGGTACAGGGTATTATGTGGTCTCATCATATTGGGCGGATACAACAGTCATTAGTAACCATACTCTATTTATAAAAAAGACAATCGATTATGGTGAGACATGGAGTGACTGGTTTCATTTGTCAGATGATGCTTTAAATAGCTATTTTCAGGAAATATTCCCAGACTCTCTTTATGATGAAGTGAATAATACCTGGTCGTATCTACCAACAGGTTGGATGCCATTTATCGGATATGATCTAGAGGTACTTGTCGATGATGAGGGGGACCTGCATATATTTGCTGGTGTGTCTCCTCTAGCAAATAACGGTGTTTTTTCTACTTGGTCTGAAGAGTGTGGACTCTACCACTTCGCCCTATTAGATGATGATTTTGCAAATGGTTCAGGTGGGATTACACCAGTAATTCACCCGATTGGAAGTATGCAGGACAGTTGGGCAAATAACAGTCCTGGGTGGCATAACAACATAATGACGGCTGCCAAAGATAGATCTCTCGAAAATCATATTTATCTTGTTTATTATGCTTCGGCAGATAACGGAAGTGGCGAACAATTTCTCGACTTATTTGGTTCATTTTCCAGTGATGATGGGAATTCCTGGAGTGAACCATTAAATATCACTCAAACAGCATTTCATGATCAGGATGAATGTTTTCCGCATATCGCCAGGATTGCTGATAATGGGACAGTTAGGATTATGTATTCAATTCCAGATTACAACCTCCTTACTTTAGATCCTCCTGAGGGGCCACAGGACTATTTGAATCGAATTTATTACCATGAACACACATTCGGACCTTTAAATACGTTACCATCTGTAAATTTTGTTACTGCTCTTGAAGTATCAGATGATACCAGTACCGTATCCCTTGAGTATGGGACAGCCCCAACAGCCACAGATGGCTATGATGTTGATTTTGATATATATGCACCCCCTCCACCACCAACAGGTGCTTTTGATGCCCGTTTCACCGTGGGAGGGGAGGATTTTCTTGCGGATTATCGGGAAACGATCAGCGATATAATTGTCTGGGATGTTTCATACGAAGCCGCCACAGGTAACACCATCACTTTGAGCTGGAACCCTGCTGATTTTCCTGCAGAAGGCAGTTTCAGACTGGTAGACCCCTTTACGGGAGGCGATCTGGTTGATATTGATATGAGAACTACGGATACGCATATACCGGTCTATTCATCCCTACAGATTGTCTATAGCCTAACCGAAGTAATGATCCAGGATTTCACTACTGAGTGGAATATGATCGGATTACCTCTGGATGTTGCTGATCCTGACTATCTGTCACTCTACCCAACAGCCATCCCAAGTACCCTTTATGATTGGGGTAACAGTTACCAGGCCGCTACTGAACTTACATCTGGAATTGGCTACTGGCTGCGTTTCCCTGAGGCTGTCAGTGTCGTAGTTGAAGGATTTGCCATCACCGAACAAAGCTGGAGTCTGTCAGAGGGCTGGAACATGGTTTCCGGTATGAGCAATCCTGTGAGTTTAACCAGTGTCAATGATGCTGATGGCATAATTATTCCCAATACCTTTTATGGATTCAATAGTGCCTACTATGCCTCTGATATGATAGATCCCGGTATGGGCTATTGGATCAGGACTAATGCAGCTGGAGAGGTT
>JAOZSM010000008.1 GCA_029939675.1 Fidelibacterota bacterium | reverse complement strand
GAGGCTCTCGAAGTATGACACATAGCGCGCACTCTGAAGTAGAATTGGTATAAAACCCATATGCTTATTGATAATCGTGGCGCAAAAGGGCATGATTTCTGATAAATCTTCTGCTTAAATCATAAAGCGCATACAGAATAAGGTTTCAGCATATCGGTGGTTAATATATATTATGTCGAGTTGCAAGAATATGTAAAAAGGACACTTCTGCCCTCTCTACGAATCTCACCATGTGATTTACTTATTTACTACGATATTGACAATCCTGTTTGGTACTACAATTTCTTTAACGATTGTCTTACCTTCGGTATGCTGATTGACCGAATCCTGCTGATAAGCCAGATCTAAAACGGCTTGCTTATCAGCATTAACTTCTACCTCTATCTTGGCTCGTAGTTTTCCGTTGACCTGGACCGCCAGCGTGATCATATCTGTGACCAGGTACTGTTCATCGTACTGAGGCCACTCATAATAGGCTAACTTCTCGGAATGTCCCATGAGTGACCACAATTCTTCACAAATATGTGGAGCAAATGGATTCAATAAACTAACCAATGTTTCTAGAGCCGACTGAGGCACTGTATCCAGTGATCTCAAATGATTAGAAAAAACCATCAATTGGGATATTCCCGTATTAAACGCCATATTATCCAGGTCTGATTGAACCTTTTTAATACTGGCATGCATCATCGTCAGAGTAGCCTTATCTGGTGTACTGTCCGATAATTCAATTATCTTACCATCATCATTTACAAAATAACGCCACAATCTATTCAGGAATCGATAGACACCTTCTATCCCACTGGTATTCCAGGGTTTAGAACGTTCCAATGGACCCATAAACATCTCATACAAGCGCATGGTATCAGCCCCGTATTGACCCACTACTTCATCAGGATTGATCACATTCCCTCTGGATTTTGACATTTTTTCGCCATCCATGCCCAGAATCATACCTTGATTTACCAGCTTATGGAAAGGCTCTCGGGTAGAAACATAGCCAAGATCAAATAGGACCTTGTGCCAGAATCTGGCATACAACAAGTGCAGGACTGCGTGTTCAGCACCACCAACATAGAGGTCAACTGGCATCCAGTATTTCTCTTTTTCAAGATCCCAGGCTGCTTCATTATTGTGAGGATCAATAAACCTCAAGTAATACCAACAAGATCCAGCCCACTGTGGCATGGTGTTGGTTTCCCGGGTATAGACCTTACCAGAAACCGGGTCAACCACCTCTAGCCACTCCTTGGCATTAGCCAATGGACTTTCACCCGTACCCGAAGGTTTTATCCTGTCAAGTACTGGAAGTGTTAACGGTAAGTCGCTGTCTGACATTGGGATAATGTCATTTCCATCACGCAAGATAGGAAATGGTTCACCCCAGTATCTTTGACGAGAAAATAGCCAATCACGTAACTTATAGTTAACTGCCAGTTTGCCCTTTCCCGTCGTTTCAAGCCATTCACCGGTCTTGCCAATTGCTACGGAAGGCTTGAGACCATTGATTGAAAACGTACCATCTGATGTAGCAGAATTGACCATGAAACCATCTTCTATCTGGGTAAAAGCTTCTTCCTCAATATTTCCACCGGAAACAACCTCCTGAATTGGCAAATTAAAAGTTTTTGCAAATTCATAATCACGTGTGTCATGCGCTGGAACAGCCATAATCGCACCAGTTCCATAGCTCATCAGCACATAATCGCTGACCCAGATCGGAATTAATTCATCATTTACGGGATTAACAGCATAAGAGCCGGTAAATACGCCTGTCTTCCCTTCGGCCAGATCAGTTCGGTCCAAATCGCTTTTAAGTTCAGCCTGCTGTTGGTATTTCTTTACTTCAGATAATTGTTCTGATCCAGTTATTTGCTCAAGGTAGGGATGCTCGGGAGCCAATACCATATAGGTCGCCCCGAATAGTGTATCCGGTCGCGTTGTAAATACTGTCAGTGACAGCTCGTAGCCATCAATTTGAAAATCAACCTCTGCCCCTTCGCTTTTGCCGATCCAGTTACGCTGCATGTCTTTGATTGAATCTGACCAATCCAGATCATCCAAATCATCGATCAGTCTGTCCGCATAAGCAGTGATCTTCAGCATCCACTGGCGCATGGGTCTGCGAACTACAGGATGTCCCCCTCGCTCTGATTTTCCATTAATAACTTCCTCATTGGCCAGAACAGTGCCCAAAGCGGGACACCAGTTTACCGCAACTTCGGCTTCATAGGCTAAGCCTTTTTTAAGAAGCTGGAGAAAGATCCACTGGGTCCATTTATAATAGACTTCATCTGTAGTATTAATCTCACGATCCCAATCATAAGAAAATCCCAGGGATTTTATCTGTCTTTTGAAGGTTGCAATATTTTCAGCTGTCTTGATTGCCGGCGGTGTACCAGTTTCAATAGCATATTGCTCAGCCGGTAAGCCAAAAGCATCCCAGCCCATAGGATGTAAAACATTAAAGCCTCGCATTCGCTTATATCGGGCCAGAATATCAGTCGCAGTATATCCTTCCGGGTGACCTACATGCAGACCCGCTCCTGATGGATAAGGAAACATATCCAGAATATAGTATTTAGGTTTATCAGTTAAATGGTCTAGAGCCTTAAAGGTTTTATTATCATCCCAATACTTCTGCCACTTTGCTTCAATCTCATTAAATGGATACCGCTCTGCCATAAACTTCCTCTATACTTCCTAAAATAAAAAAGCGCGGAACTGATTCCACGCCATACCTGCTCTAATCTCTGGTAAGATACGCAACTAACCAAAACATTAAATAGCAGAACCGTCTGTGTTCAGTAAAATAATGTAGATTACTGCTAAATGTATGTCGGGGTGAGAGGATTTGAACCTCCGACCTCTTCGTCCCGAACGAAGCGCGCTACCGGGCTGCGCTACACCCCGAATAAGCAATAATACTACTAACTGAATCTAAAAAGCGCGATAGTATATCATGCCAACTAACTGTTGGCAATTGCTATTGCAGTTACTCGACTTAATTAGCTAAATAATTTCACACCAGTGGTTGTAATGATGGTCACAATGGTAGCACTCATCAATAACCCCATGAAAATAGCCAGGAAGGACTTACCGTAGGATAATCCAAATAAGAATGCTGCCGCTGCACCGGTCCAGGCTCCTGTAACAGGCAAGGGAATCCCAACAAACACAACCAGTCCCAGGAATTCCCAGGTTTCAATCAATTTCCCTTTTCTACGGGTCCTGGTGAACAACCAGTTGAAGAACTTAGCGCCAGATGACCAGCGCATAAGAAATTTCGAAATTGGGCCAAGTAGAAAAACAATGGGTACTGAGATCAGAAAATTCCCGGCGACTGCCCATAGATAAGCCTGAAACCAGGACATATTGCCAAAAGTGATTCCCCATGGTAAAGCGACCCTCAATTCTCCGATGGGAGTCATGGCCAATAAAAAAGTGATCCACCGCGGATCCTGAATAAATTCTTGAAAAAACTGGATGACTGACTCAATCATGTAATAACCCCACAATGGACAGAATAAAATTAAAATCCGGCAAAATAATCAACACTTAAAACTCCTGAAAAATGTTCTCACAAATCGTATAGTGTCCAGGATCAAATTCATGTGGCTCGCTTCATTACCATAGATCACTGGGATAGGCTGCCAGATTAACTTCATTCTTAACCTGGCGACATTAAAAAATACAGCAGTCTCAAATTGAAAACCATCTTCAATAGAATCCCATAACCTACTATCATTCAAAGGATAACATCGATATCCAACTTGAACATCATGGATCTGATTACCCGTTCTCAGGGAAATAATCTGACTGGTAATATTATTTGACAGCTTACGATGAAAAGGCATTGCATTATTGATCAGATCACGTTTGCCAACAACCAGAGCTCGAGAATGCATGCTGGACAATGCCAGAAAGTCCCTGATCGATTCTGGAGCATGCTGTCCATCCGCATCCAGTGTAACTGCGTGACTGAAACCTAGTTTACGAGCATGGGTAAGTGCCGTTTTTAAGGCAGCCCCTTTCCCCCTATTTAGACCATGTTTCAAATAAGTAGCTGGAGATAAATCTTTTTCACTCAAACCATCTATCGATCCATCATCTATTATTAAAATAGGTAATTCACTCACCAGGTGGATAGTGTTGAGCAATTTCAGGAGCGACTCCCGGGCATTGTAGACCGGGATTATGATGATCGGATGGATAGACATGAACTATATATCACTTGTGCGTCAAAATAGGATACTTATTCCTGATTAAGTGAAGTCTGTTTCCCAGCGCTCTCTTTTTGAACACCCTGAGACACCTTAAAGCTTAAGCATTTCTTTTTTGCTGAAACTGAGACAATAGAATCTGCCTTAACTTCGCCCTTTAAGGTCATTTCAGCAATTTTATCCTCAATCAAGTCCTGGACAATCCGCCGGAGTGGTCTGGCACCATACTCACTATCAATTTCCTGGTCAATGATCAGCGCTTTCGCAGCAGGACTCAGTTTGATAGTGATGCTTTTTTCATTGGCATAATTGCTCACATCATCGAGAATCAGATCTACAATCTTAATTAACTCTTTGCGATCCAACGAGTTAAACACTAGAGATTCAGTTAATCTATTAATAAATTCAGGTTTAAAGGTCTGTTTCATTTCCTTGTTAATCTTGGAACGTTGTTCTTCCATCAGGGACTTTTGGTCCTTCTGTTTGAAACCTATCCCCGGCTGTGAGAGATTCTTAAGTCCTAGATTAGAGGTCATTATCAAAATACAATTCTTAAAATTGACAACATGCCCAAGACTATCAGTCAACTGGCCTTCATCCATAATCTGTAAAAGCATATTGTATACTTCGGGATGGGCTTTTTCGATCTCATCAAAAAGGACGACACTATAAGGGTTGCGACGAACAGATTCCGTTAAAGTGCCCCCCTCTTCATAACCAACATAACCGGGAGGTGCACCAATCAGGCGACTTACATTAAACCTTTCAGAATATTCTGACATATCCATCTTGATCAATGCTTTCTCATTCTGGTAGATGTATTTGGCCAATACCTTGGCCATTTCGGTTTTACCAACACCTGTCGGTCCTAGAAATAGAAATGATCCAATCGGTCGTCTGGGATCCCTGAACCCGCTTCGGGCGCGCCGCAGTGCTTTAGCCATAGCTTTGATGACATGCTCCTGCCCTACCAGATGTTTGGTGATCTCAGCTTCGAGCTTCAGGAGCCGCTCTGCTTCGCTTTCAGCCACATCCTGGATGGGAATGCTGGTGATCAGCGATACAACTGCAGCAATGTCTTCCACCCTAACTACTGGCGGATCGATCTTCATGGCAGTTGTCCACTCTTCATTAGCTTCAGCCAACTGCTGGGTTAATGTTCGTTCATCATCCCGTAGTGAGGCGGCCAGCTCAAATTCCTGGTTACGCACGACATCTTCCTTACGAATTTTCAGATTATCAAGCTCGGTTTCCAATTTGACAATCTTTTCGGGTATATCTACGTTTGCCAAATGCACCCTTGCTCCAGACTCATCCATGACATCAATGGCTTTATCCGGATGAAATTTATCCTGGATGTAGCGACTGGAATAACCAACAGCAGCTTCAAGTGATTCATCAGTATACTGGACATTATGATGCGCTTCATAGCGATCCTTCAAGCCATGCAGGATTTGCAGTGTTTCCTTACGCGATGGTGGTTCCACCATGACTTTCTGAAAGCGGCGTTCCAGTGCGCCATCTTTTTCAACATATTTTCGATACTCATCGAGAGTTGTAGCCCCGATGCACTGTAAATCGCCTCGCGCCAAGGCAGGTTTGAACATATTACTGGCATCCATTGAGCCACTTGCTGCACCAGCCCCTACAATGGTGTGGAGTTCATCAATAAAGAGAATAATGTCATCGTTCTTTTCTAATTCAGCTGTTACCGCTTTCATTCTTTCTTCGAATTGTCCACGGTACTTAGTCCCGGCAATAAGGGCTGCAAGATCAAGAGAAACAACCCGCTTACTTAGCAGACTGCGGGGAACCTTCTTACCGATGATGCGCAACGCTAAGCCTTCAGCAATGGCAGTTTTACCCACTCCTGGCTCTCCAATTAGAACCGGATTATTCTTTTTCCGTCTTGACAGAATTTGAGCAACGCGTTCAATTTCTTTGTCCCGCCCAATAACCGGATCAAGTTTCCCCGCGCGAGCATAAGCAGTCATATCCCGCCCAAAATGGTCCAGCGCCGGCGTTTTACTCTGCGGTTTACCTTTTGCATTGCTGTCAGGTACCCGGCCGCCAGCTTCTGGTGAAAACTCCATCTCATCGCGCACAATTTCGTAATCAATACTAAATTGAGCCATGATATCGGCGGCAATTCCTTCCTGTTCCCGGAGAATAGCCAGCAACAAATGTTCTACATCAACGATGTCAGCATTCAGATCCCGAGCTTCCTGATAAGTATTCTTTAAAATACGTTCAGCTCGCTTGGTGAAGGGCAGCGTCCCTAAAATCATGGTTCCGCCAGATGTACGGATTTGTTCTTCAATTTGGTTTTTGATCTCAGCAGGATCAATATTAAGCGACATGAGAATATCAATCACTTTGTTATCACTTTGCCTGAAGATACCCAATAATAAATGTTCAGATCCGATATAGGCATGCCCCAACCGGATAGCTTCTTCTTTGGATAACTGGATTACCGCTTGCAGTTTTTTGTGGAAATTTGCTTTCAATTTATAACCTCAATAAATATTAATTAACATCGGACAATATAGGAATGAATCCCAATAGAATGAACACTGTGAAGTTGATTTTGTTTCAGCTAAGTGAGAAAACCCGATCACAAGCTGCAGACAGGGATCTACTATGCGTGGCAATCAGAAAAGATTGACCATAATCTGATCTCACCTTGTGAATTAATTCGATAAGTCGTTGACCATTGTCTGGGTCCAGGTTGCCGGTTGGTTCATCAGCCAGAACCAATTCAGGACGATTCATTAAAGCTCTGGCAACAGCGACTCGTTGACGTTCACCACCGGATAATTGTGAAGGTTTATGATGACGTCTCTCATAGACCCCCACTGCTTCCATAATTTCTTTGGCTCGTTCATTGGCCTCAACTTTGTTTAGATCAATGATCTTAGCCGGAATAAGAATATTCTCCATGGCTGTAAATTCTGGCAATAAATAGTGAAATTGAAAAATAAAACCCAAATTATTTGCTCGAAAACGGCTTAATTGTTCGTCATTCAAGGTACCTGGACGTTGGTCTGAGATAATGATTTCGCCAGAGTCGGCTGTATCAAGTGTGCCAATAATATTCAGTAACGTAGTTTTTCCAATACCAGAAGGACCATTGATGGCAACAATTTCTCCCTGGTTCATCTCAAAACAGATATTATCCAACACCTGCAGATCTTCACCTATCCCAGTATAGGTTTTGCTAATATCTTTTATTTCAAGAATAGTATCCATTGCTTTCCTATCTTCTCGCTATGGGCGATGACCGTAGGATTGTTGAAACATCAGAGCGATTCCTCATCAATCTTTCAATCTAATTCCCATTTAGTAAAAATCTTATCGCTTATAATTGATGGCATCCAGGGGTTTCAACCAGGCTGCCTTTCTGGCTGGATATCGAATTGAGGCCAGGACGATTACGAATGCAGCTATTCCCACCAGAAGGACTTCGCTCCAGACCATTTTTACCGGTAACACGGGAATCAGATAGATCTCATCAGGCAAGGTAATCCAAGCCCAGTGCATCTGACCCAAAACCAACAGGCTTCCCACCAACATTCCCAAAACAACCCCGAGAAAGGCTACTATCAACCCCTGTAAGTTGAATATCTGACGAATATTTGAGGCATGAGCGCCCATAACTCTGAGAATACCAATATCACCTGTTTTTTCCAGAACCATCATCATGAGGGAACTAACAATATTGAAGACTGCTACCAGAATAATCAGATTCAACCCAATAAAACTGCCCCATTTTTCCATCTGCATAGCATCAAAAAGAGTTCTATGTTGATCATACCAGGTTTTTATCTCAAGCTCAGGAATAGCTTTAATCAGTCTATCCTTAACAGATTTTGCAGCATCAATCTCATTTAACTGCACATGAATGGACTGTCCACCTGCTGATTTGAACAAGCGTCTACCCTCTGTATATGAGATGATTGCCAGGCTCCGATCATAATCAAAAATATCTGATTGAAAAATACCTGTGATAACAAAATGTCTTTGGGGAATTCTAAATAAGCCAGGACGCGCATCCAGGGGACTTTGAACCACTACCGTATCACCTGCAGTAAGAAAGAATTGATCTGCAATTGCAGCTCCTACCACCATACCAGGCATTTCGTTTCCGCTTATTTTTAAGCGGCCTGGAGCTGGCGAATTGATATTCTGGTTTGTGAGCAGATGATCCCAACGCTCCTGGTCAATCGCCCTGACATTCAGCACCATCTTTTCGTCCATAAATCCTAAAACAGCTTTTCTTTCAGTACTGTAGTAAACTGCTGCTGACTCAGGAATCAAATTCTTTAACTGATCAATATCAACATCATCAGAGACGACAAGATGGGGAATAAAATTGGTGATGCGCCGGGTGACCTCGCTTTCAAAACCATTGAGGATAGCCATAGTTATAATCAGAGCAATAACACCAAGTGCTATACCAATAATGGATATTCCACCAACCCAGCTGATAAACCGATTACTGCGTTTTGAAAAAAAATAGCGCCGGGCCATGTACCAGTTTAATTGATTCATTCGTCCCTCAGCGCTTCAGCCGGGCTTAAACGACTCGCTTGCATGGCTGGAACCAATGAGAACAGGATAGCCAAGAGTATAATGCCACCTGAGATCAGAATAATATCAGCAAAAGCGATCTGAATGTTGACTTTGTCCATAAAATAAACATCACTGGGTAATGAGATAATTCCAAAAGTGCTTTGGAGCCAGGCCAACCCCAAGGCGAGCAGAATGCCCAACATTGTCCCGGTCAAGCCCATCATTAGACCCTCCAAAGCGAAGATCCGTCTGATACGTTTGCGACTGGTACCCAAAGCTCTCAGAGTGCCAATTTCTGCTCGTTTTTCCATGATGATTAGAATCAGTGTACTGGAGATATTTACGATGGCCACCAAAATGATCAAACTGAAGATTACGAAAATAGGGAGTTGCTGAGTTTTCATCCAGTTAAAAAGGGTTTGATGTCGATCCTGCCAGGATATGGAAAGATGGGAATAGGGCAAGATCTCGTCAATTGCATCCATCACCTGAGCAGTGAGACCGATATCCTTGAGAAATATTCCAAAACTATCAGTAGTATTCTCTCCCGGATAGAGTGCTTGCATGGTTTCCAGGGAACAGTAGAGATACGCTTTATCATAATCGACCATGCCTGATTCATAGATGGCTTTGACCTGTGTCTGGGCGATTGAAGGCAGTCCCATTTGCTCAGTCATGGATCCAAGATCATAAACCAGTAACGGATCTGATATCTGAACATGCAGTTGTTCAGCCATGGCAGCACCGAGGATTATTCCAGTTTCAGCAGTACTGGTGCCAGTAAAATTTGAGCTCACTGAATAGAGTTGGTTTAATGCAGCCTCAGGCATGGCTTCCAGAAGTGCTCCTTCCGTGATACCATTGGCCTTGATCATTATTTCTGATTTTCGGATGCGAAATATCTTTTGAATACCGGGAATTTCGCTAATCTGAACAATTTCAGCATCAGATAGATCAAATCCCGATTCAAATAGTTTTTCAATCCTGATATGAGTGTCAAATCCAATAATTTTGGAGGTAACGACAGATTCAAAGCCGCGCATAATTCCCAGGGCCAGCAGCAATGTGGTTACTCCCAGGGCCATCCCCATCATGGTCGTTCGAGAAATAAAGGCAATGAACGGAACACGATGTTTACCGAAAAGATAGCGTGTTGCAAAATAGGCTGTATACGACATCATCAGCTGAAAAACGGGATTCTATATTTTTTACATTGGTGCATTATAGTATCCTGGTAATTCAGGTAAACCTCACTGCTCAAAAGAAGTCTTGGATATCTATCCCTTAGATTCAGGTCGCATTTGGGGAAAAAGTAAAACATCCCTAATAGATCGATTACCAGTAAGTAGCATGACTAATCTGTCAAGCCCCATTCCCACCCCACCCGTTGGTGGCATGCCAGATTCCAGGGCCTGTAGAAAATCCTCGTCAAGCGTCTGAGCTTCTTCGTCACCAGCAGACCTCAGAGCAGACTGGGCTTCCAGGCGTTCACGTTGATCAATGGGATCATTGAGTTCAGTAAATGCATTGGCAAATTCCGCACCGGCAATGAATAGTTCAAAACGTTCCACGAAGGTCCCATCACTATCGCGTTTCGGCTTAGCAAGTGGAGAGATCGCTTTGGGATATTCAGTGACAAAAGTGGGTTCTATCAGATTAGGCTCAACCAACTCATCGAATAAAGCATCCAATAATTGGCCATAATTTGCGTCTGTAGCGGCATCAATTTTATTTTCGCGGCAAACAGCAAGTAGATCAACAGCATCTGCTGTAGAGAGATCCACTTTCGCATATTGCTGGACCAATTCGGCCATGGTAGCTCTATGAAAGGGTTTGGTGAGATCAATCTCATGACCATTGAACTCAAATACATCCTGTCCCAGATCATGCGCCAGGTGCTTGAAAATGGCTTCTACCTGATCCATTAGAAAGAAGTAGTCTACGTAGGCTTCGTACCATTCGATAGCTGTGAATTCAGGATTATGGGTGCGGTCCATACCTTCGTTTCGGAAATTACGTGAAAACTCATAAACCTTTTCAAAACCACCAATGATCAAGCGTTTTAAATACAGTTCATCTGCAATGCGCAGGAATAATTCCATATCAAGACTATTGTGATGGGTTTTGAAGGGGCGTGCTGAAGCGCCACCATATAACGGTTGTAAAATTGGTGTTTCGACCTCTAGATAATCATGTGTATCGAAGAAATTCCGAATGCTTTTATATATTCGGGCTCGTTTAATAAAAGTTTCTTTCACATCCGGATTAACAATAAGATCCAGATAACGTTTGCGATAACGTTGCTCTTTGTCCTCAAAACCGTCGAATAATTGACCATCCTTTTCCTTCACATTGGGTAGCGGACGAATGTTTTTGCTGAGTAGTGTCAGTTCCAACACCTTCAGTGTTTTTTCACCTGTGCGCGTGGTCATTAATAATCCACTGACACCAATAAAATCTCCAATATCCAGGTGCTTGAACATGGTATAGACATCTACTCCCAGCTCTTCACGACTGAGGTAAAGCTGAATCCGGCCGCTACCATCCATGATATTTGCAAAGCTAGCCTTACCCATAACCCGCCGCGACATGAGTCTTCCAGCCAGCCGTATACCTTCTTTTCCTTCGATATCATCAAATTGATCCAGAGCATCAGTTACTGTATGACTGCGATCATATTTATGTGGATAAGGATTAATACCGTCAGCAACCAGGGTCTTGATCTTTTCTTTGCGCTGATCGATTATCTCATTTAATGTACGTTCACTCATTAGGATTCTTTTCCCATTTGATTCAATAAATATGCTTTGATAAATCCATCGATATCACCATTCATCACTGCCTGAATATTTCCGGTCTCATGTTTTGTGCGATGATCTTTCACCATGGTGTAAGGATGGAATACATAAGATCTGATCTGATTACCCCAGCCGATCTCAGTTTTAGATGATGCCATCTGATCCATCTTGGCCTGCTCTTTCTCCTTTTCGAGCTGATAGAGTCTGGCCTTGAGCAGTTTCATGGCAGTTTCTTTGTTTTTGTGTTGGGATCTTTCATTTTGACACTGAACTACAACACCGGTTGGCCCATGGGTCAAACGAACGGCTGAATCTGTTTTATTAATATGCTGACCTCCAGCACCGCTGGCCCGGTAGGTATCTACCCGCACCTCACTCATGTCGATAACAATTTCAATCTCATTATCATAAATTGGATAGGTAAAGACAGAAGCGAAAGAAGTATGCCGTCGTGCATTAGAATCGAAGGGGCTGATCCGTACCAGGCGATGAACTCCATTTTCGGCTTTGACATATCCAAAGGCATAATCGCCTTTTACCTCAATAGTGGCATCTTTCAGACCCGCTTCATCTCCAGGCAAATAATCCAGAATCTTCCAGCTCCAGCCCCGGCTATCAAACCAGCGTGTATACATCCGGTAGAGCATTTCAGCCCAATCCTGGGATTCAGTACCACCAGCTCCAGGGTGAATGGTCACAATGCAGTTCAACGCATCATCTTCTGCACTGAGTAACTGCTGAAGCTCGTAATTATCCAAAGTTTTACTGAAAGTACGGAGTGATTTTTTTAGATCAGGAGTAAGACTTTCGTCGTTATCATCACTGGCCAATTCGAGCAGAATATCAACATCCTCTTCACATGAAAGGACATTTTCCCAATCGGATATTTGTCCTTCCAGGAGATTGATGCTTTTAAGGGTTGTCTGCGCGTAAGATGTGTCACTCCAGAAATCATCTTTGAGCGAATGAGCTTTTAATTCATCAAGTTCCACATTGATCTTGGAGAGGTCAAAGATGCCCCCTGAGCGTATCCAGACGCTCCTTGAGCCCGCTCAAATCATCTTTTATTTCCTCAAACATGCTTTACTGGCTCCTTGTATACAAGTAGTACCCATTTATCAAGGTGACACCCAGGTTAATATAGGGAGTTGCCGTACTGAGGATTCTCCAGATCGTGCCCTTCACAATGACCGTATCATTGGGATAAATTATCGGGATATATTTATCATCTCCAGTTTCAAGAAACGCTTCAAGATCGGAAAAAACGATGCGCTCCTCACCTTCTATATCATTTAACCGAATGATCTGGATATTGCTGAGTTTTGCTTTGTCAGTTGGACCACCGACGTAACTAAGCAATGAAATCAGGTCAGCATCGCTGGGGACAATGATCATACCGGGCTTTTTCACTTCACCCCAGACCCGAATGGTCATGCTTAGTTTTCCGGTTTCTGGATCAATCATGTATTTTGGATCTGTACTTTTTCGTCCTGTATCCTGAGCCCAGATTAACTGAGTCAGAAACAGAAGTGTAAGAATAATTAGTAGTTTTTTTTGCAAGGCGAACCTCTCTAAAAATATTTTACCATTAGAAATGGTAATTAATTGCGATTTTTTGCATATCAGCCAACTCATGCTGGCTGAATGTGTAGCCAATAATAAACTTTTTCAAGGCAATGCCAAGCCCAAAGGATGGGGTAAAACCATCATATCCACCACGGATAAAAAGCATATCCTTGACCTTTAGCTCAAGGCCGTATTGTCTTGAATCTTTATAACGAGTTTGGGTTCCCCAGGAAAAAGTCAGTTCTGTGGCATATTTTTCAATTTGTTGAGATACCGTATAGCCGGCCGTAATATTGCGTTTAATGGCATCCTGGTGCTGGGTACTCCAGTAAACCGGACTATTTAATAGATCACTAATAACGAGACCGAGGGAGAAACTTGTATTCATAAGCAGTCTGTTCATGTCAGCCAGATTGAAAAACATTTGGGCACCCAGATCAATGCCAGTTCCCAAACCGCGATTCTCAATCAGTAGTTTATCCAGATATTTTACAGAGACACCGATGGGCAAACGAACGGGGATTTTAAAGAATTTCCAGCCCAGATTAAGCTCAAATTCATATTCCCTGGCAAGTGAAATAAAGAAAGCATCTTCCCGGTACCCAATTATATCACCATTTTCACCGGCGAGAGCAAGGACCGAATCGCGACGTACGGTGGGTGTTAGTGCTGAAAGATTGGGACGATAGAATAGATCATCAACACTGTTATGGATTAAAGTAAACCCAAGATCATAGTATTGCCTGATGGGCGTTTTTACTTCCAAGCCAAAGCTATTGGACAATCCGTTGAATTGCTCATACACCAGACTAACCTGTGCTGAAGAACTATTAGCAAATCCTGCAGGATTATTTAGTGCATGACCATTGTTTACCACGGCTCCAACTGTGCTGTTTCCCAGAGATTGAACATGGGGGTAGAGACTTGCCAACAAAAATGCGTCTGCATATTCACCTGCTTGAAGACCGGTAAAGATCAAACTTAATAACACGACTGTCTGTTTCAGGCGAATCATCTATTCTTGACCATTTTTCCAACTGGACCAACCATATCTGTTCCATCCAGTTGGCCTTTTATTCGATAAAAGTAGACCCCATTCGCAACAAAATCCTCATAACGATCGCGACCATTCCAGGGTACTTCATGGTAACCTATCGCGCCTAGTGGTATACTCACCCTGGCATTAAAGATATCAATACTATGCAATTTGTAGCCAGAAAGGGTGAATATTTCAATAACAACATCTGATAAAGGCTGGGTCAACTCATAAATAATCAGAGTCTCCCCTTCGAATGGGTTGGGAAAATTGCCATAATCAATGATTTCTGCATCGCTGGCGACAACACCTGTCACCGTGGCTTCCTCTGACCAATTCCCCAGGGCATCCTTGATCCTGTATGAAATCTGATGTTCGCCTATAGTTAGGTCCAAAGCAGCTGAAATACTGATGATCTGGGACGATTGTGTGGTATCACCTAGCTGCACTTCTACCGGAGCAGCATCGACAAGTATTTCAATATCTTTGGCTTTCCAGGAAAAACCGTTATCATCCTCTGCCAATAAATTTAAACGGCTTTTCCCCAAGATGTAATCTCCATCGAAGAACAGTTGTCCTGCTATCATCATTGAGACTGTTGGTCCAGTAAAATTGTGATGTTGACCCATGGCAAGATATCCTGCCCCATGCAGGCCATAGGCATGATCCGTATTACCAAGTATCTGCCATGCGGCAAGTTGAGGGTCTTTCAGATAAAGCGGACGCGGTGAGTAGATATTAATTCCCTGATCCAGTGAAGAGGTCTCAATCAGATAGATAGAAGAATCTTGATATATGGTAACCCCTGGCAGGGCCATAATCTCATTTTGGTAAGGAGTGATCCGGATCCAGGCTGTATCAGTGACACCTGAGTACAGATAGCCACTATTCCATAGTGCAATTGTATCGCTTGATTCACCGTTAAAAGTTACTCCCAGCCCGGGAATCATCTGAAAGGTGGTCGGGTTGAGGCTTATCTGTAAAGCATTGTCACCCAAATTGATGTCACCTTCAAGGTGAATAGATGCATCAAGATTTACAGCCCCAGAACCGAAGAAAGTTGGAATAAAGAAGGAATTATTACCTTCCCTGATATTCATTTCCCGGGTGATGCTCTGTTCAAATTCTGGTGCAGTTTCAACATGGGTTAAGGTGGTGGTGGCCTGATCCAGACCTCGCAAAGTATAATCGTATTCCCAGCCGCACCGATTTCCACTGATGCTTTCTCGTATTGCATTGAGTGTCAGGGAGATACCTTCGGGTAGATAAAGTCGAAAAGTAGCGGAATTCTGGATATACTGACTCGCTTGGTAGGCTGTAAAAGTATAGTAGGTATTGGAGTATCCCAGGGGCAGTTGAACGGTATCTGGCAGAACCCACCAATCCCCCTCCTGCTCCAAATTATAAGAAGTATAATTGTTACCTGTGAAGGTCACCACCAAACTATCGGCCAGATTTCCGGAGCTGGAATGGTATCTAACCCTGAGAGGTATAGTATCACTATCCAGCAAATCTGCTGCCGTTGGTGGACGATGCTCAAACCAATTCGAAGAGATAGAATATGAGACATAACCATGCAGGGCAGATATATCCGGACCACGATCAAGGGTGTAGATGGTTCTGCTTTCACCACTGGGTGGCGTTTCTTCCTGATTGAACAGATATCGATTTACAGTTCCAGTCTCAAAACTTTTTGCAACAGACCACCAGGGATGTCCTTGAGCATTGACTGGCAATAATTTGATACTACCAGACTCAGTTCCTGTGTAATTAATACCGATCTGTTCTGTGGCAGAATAGATGGCCTTATCAGAGCTTAGCAGTTCTCCAGAAAGGGGCAAAAGAAGGCGCGTAGTAGGGTCACCCAGGAAATTGTATTGAAAGAGCATGGAGATAGCTTGATCCCACTGAGTGTTAGCTAAAAAGTATTCCATGCGTGCAATATTGATACACTCACCTACTGGCTTCTGGTCCTCCAATAGATGACGTAATAGTGGTTGGATCACGAGGTAATCATTAATCACCCAGCCAACTCCGGAAGAACCAAACCAACCAATTGCTCCAGTTGGTGATTCTGTGATGACAACCTCCCCCAATCCTCTGTTTTGGGCAAATGAGGCCGTAAAGCAGGTCATGCTGGTGACAAAGGCTGGAGGTGTTTCAGGATCAAGATATTGGATGTCATCTCGTACAAAGAGAGACCGGTCAGCCCAGACCGCACCACCGCCATGGCCCAGAAAATTAATTAGTATTTTACCATCATTCCATTGAGCAACAAGCGAATCGGTATCTCCCCAGAAAATCTGTCCTTCAGAATCACGATCAATAAAGATTCTGGAAGGCTGATAGGCTTTGGGAACGTTATTTCTTAATAGGGATTCACTCTGGGTTTTAAAGTTTGCTTCGAATCCGGCAATAGTAATGATTTCATTCTGCCAGGTCCCATAGTTATCTCCCTGGGCATATTGAATCAGTTTGTTAAGCGATATATGGAGATCTTCAACATCACTACAGGGAATTCGCCCAATATTAAGATCCGGTAGGTAATCGTTCCCATTAATCAATGAATACCAGTAATCAGCCTCAGCTGCCCCCCAACCATAGGTTTGCATGTAAAAGGTGGGGATATTACGCAGACGAGTATCCCGTTTAGCCTGTTGCGGATTAGCGATAGCATCACCGATCAAGAGTACATATTCAGGGTTTGAAGGCCAATGGTTATTGGCATACTGTAGAAAGGATTTGACGGCATAGGGAGAATTAATACCCCAATTGAACTCATCATAAATATCTGCTGCGGATACAGCGACAGGATTCCAACCCTCATCAATTTTTTGTTCCATATATTCATCCAGCTCATTCATGAATTCTGGAATGGTAACAACAATCAAATCGCCGTCCGCCTGCCTCAGTGAAGCGCTGGTATCCATGACCATCTTGACCGGCTGCAATAGACTTGCTACGCTGGCCACCCAGTAATCTGGTGTTGCATCGGTGGCGTGATCTTGAAACACCAGACTGAATTCAGCCTGTTCAGAGTCCCAGTTTTCACGGATATTGTAACCAGTAATTCTAGACAGACCTTCCTTATAAAGGACTAGATCATGGGATGAGAACCCCTTGATCTCATATTCAAGATTGGTAGAAGGGTTAATCGATGATTTCCGAAATCTAAGCGCATCTTCATGGGTCATGAGCATGTGCTCATAGGCTATCTCAATCCAATTAAGGACAACCCGGTCGTAATTTCCAGGTTCAGTACTGACAGGAGCAAAAATAGCCAGTGTATTAGTACCATGGTTAAGAATGTTATGGGACAAGTTCAGGGCTGGTGGTGATACTAGTGTGTATTCTTCCTGTTGAGTCCAGCTGCCCTCCCCAATTGAATTGGCATTTAGAAAAGCGAAGATTGTATGGTCTGCAGTTTCACCTGCTGCTTGACTATAGGTCAGACCATGCAGACCAATACTGATAGCTACATTTTCGCTGGAACCCCGGAAGGGATCCTGCAATTGGAATGAGACCTCTTCATTTTGTCCAGAGTTAACGGAATTCCAAAAATAATGATCACGGGTGATGGTTGGCAAATCAGTGTCAACCTGACCCAGTCGGTCAAAAAAGAGGTCCTCTTCAAGATGAACCATATCCCAAAATGTAGTTGGACGCACAGGATCAGGATCAACCAAAGCACCGGACTCTTCGACGAATCTCAGGCCATCACTTCCTCCCCAGGTAAGCCAATACACATTAATATCTGAAAATGGATCATAATACTGAGTGGTTCCACTGAAATAATTTTGAGTACCGATGAAATCAAAATAATCCCCGGAATCAAACACACCGTCACCACTGTCACTGACATAGATTACCTGTTCCTCTCCCAGATAACTTATTTTCAGCGAGCGACTTTGGATCTGATCATCAGGAAAGTCTTGAAGTATGGTTAGCGAATCGAAATAAATCCGATAAATCCCATCAGCCAATGTGTAGAGCTTCAATTGTCCTTGACCAAGACCTGACTGAGTAGAATGCAGTTGTGGGGATGGTGTCCGATCAATCCAGTTTATATATAGATCATTATCTATCCCTGAGCTTGCAGTAATATGATCGGATGATATGGAAATAGTTAGATGTTCTGGTATAATCCAGCGCTGGGTTGTGGCATCATACCTGGCTCCAACCACGTTGACCGCCCAAAGTTGATGATCATCCTCTGTATGAACAAGTCTGGTCATTACCGTTTCCATGACATGATCACTTACTGCCGGGGTTGAGACATCTAAACCTTTCGCCTGTTCCACAACAGACCCAATCGGTTGGTCCGGCTCCAAAAATCGATGAGCACCTGTCATTACTTCGATTTCAGGTGGTCCGGAAGTGGTGTAGATCAGTTTCGATAATACTGGAACGAAATACCCATTTTCATCTGTAGTAGTATTCCAATTGGGGAAATCAATCCCTGAAGGTGTCAGTTTGATATCCTTTTCGACAGGCAAATCAAGGATCCAGGTATAGTGACCTGGAGAATATTCACTCACCCCTGAGGATTTATCCATATTCTTTTCTACAGCAAAAAGAGAACCTAGAACCAGGCTCCAAACCAGAATGTAGCGCATATTAGATAATGAGACTATTTAGAACTTTGCGTAACTGGATGTCATCTAGCCCACGTTTCATGATGCCATTGTGGACGTGAGACAGAACGCCAGTTTCTTCAGATACCACCAGAATATGAGCATCAGTTTCCTCTGATAACCCCAATGCTGCCAAATGTCTGGTTCCCAGTTTCATCCGGGCACCATGAGCCTCTTCAGAGAGGGGCAGAATACATTTTGCAGAATCAATTACCTCATGGTTAATAATCACAGCACCATCGTGAAGAGGTGAAGTTGGATTAAAAATTGAAACAAGGAGTTCGGCAGAGACGCGTGCGCTAATAGTAGAGGATTTTTCTTTGATGTGTTTGAGTCCTACTTCCGCTTCCATAACGATGAGCATGCCCCAGCGACGATCCTGACAGATCAGGACAGCCTCAATTATCTCATCTACCATTTCCAGGTTCTTGACTTTAAAGAGATAGCGAATAAAAGGATTTTGCCCAAGGTAGATCAGAATTCTCCGCAATTCAGGTTGAAACAGAATAACTACTGCAATAACCCATACCGTTGACAGGTTAGATAACAGCCAGGACATTCCATGCAATTCGGACCATCTGACAACCACGGATAATAATATGAGAATAAGTATTCCAGAAAGTAATTGAGCTGCTCTAGTTCCTTTAAATACTCGGTATAGTGAAAAGAGCACAAAGGCAACAGCCAATATATCAACCAGGTCATAGACCCGGATAGAAAGAAATGCGATAGAGACAAGTTCAAAACGCCAAAAATAAATGGTGGTACTGGCAACCAGGAGACCGATTATAAAAAATAGAATATTCTTTTTGTCTGACATGGAAACAATTTAATCCGAATGCTTTTGAATGGCAGTGAAGAGTTCAAGTGTTTGACGAGTTTCAAACACATCATGAACCCGAAAGATCTGAACATTTTGAAGATGACCAGCCAGAACAGCAGCCAGGGATCCCCCCAACCGTTTTTGCGAAGAGGATTCATCAATCATCCCAATAAAGGATTTACGTGAAGCCCCCAACAGCAGCGGGCGATCCAGTTTTTGAAACTGTCCCAGGTTGGCCATGATTTCAAGATTATTGTTCAGAGATTTACCAAAACCAATTCCCG
Organism: Fidelibacterota bacterium; assembly: GCA_029939675.1. Taxonomy (GTDB): domain Bacteria; phylum Fidelibacterota; class UBA8477; order UBA8477; family JABMPR01; genus JABMPR01. Next base: position 13,568 of record JAOZSM010000008.1, on the reverse strand, counting down.
GATCCAAGATGATCTGCGAGTGCTGAATTCCACTTTCCAAAGCATTGTGAATGTTCCGGGTAAAGAATCTAGTAATATCCATGATTACATTTTCATATGCAGGGGCTTGCTGCATATTTTCTGGAATACCCTGCATGTGCATCATGATATATCCGGCTTGTTTTTCAGCAACCAGCTTATACATAGCCGCATCGTGTCTGCCTGCTGAGATATCATTGATGATATGTGCACCAACATCCAGAACGGCTTGAGCGACTTGTGACTTTTGAGTATCAACGGAGATCAGTGTATCTGTTTCAGCGACTAATTTGGTTATCAGCGGTAGTATTCTGGCAAGTTCTTCATGGGCGCTAACTGGCAAGGATCCGGGACGAGTAGATTCGCCCCCGATATCAATAATATCGGCACCGTCTGCTATCATTTTGTGGGCTTGCGCCAGACTTTTATCCAGAGCAAGATATTTTCCACCGTCACTAAAAGAATCAGGAGTTACATTCAGGATGCCCATGATCTTGGGTTTGCTGAAATGAAACTCCTGACCTTTAATCGACCATGTTGGTCCTGCTTCCATGGCAGATGTATTAAAACCAGTCATTGGAAGAGGTGTCGACTGCCTATTTATTCTTTATCCGGTTTCGGAACCCGTTTTTCTGTTGCCTTGGGTTTTTCTATGGATTTGCTCTCAACCTTCGGAACCCGTTTTTCTGCTGTCTTGGATTTTTCTGGGGATTTGCTATCAACTTTCGGAGTGGAATGCTCAGGGCGTCTGCGCGGGTTACCAGATCTGGACCTGGACCTGCGAGGGTTTTGAGTTGGTTTTTTTCGCTCAGGATTTTGAGTAGTCAATCCCAGTGTGCGGTCCAATTGGCGACCATCCATGGACTCTTTTTCCAAAAGAAACTCAGATATCTCAATCAGCTTTTCTTTATTTTCAGTAATGATCGTTTTGGCTTTTTTATAGGCGGTATCGATAATCTTTTTTACTTCAGCATCGATTTTTTTGGCCATATCCTCACTAAAGTCACGGTGCATACCCAGATCGCGACCAATAAAGATCTCTTCTTTCTTCTGACCATAGGTCATGGGACCCATTTTGTCGCTCATGCCCCACTCGGTAACCATCTTTCTAGCTAACGAGGTAGCGCGTTCGATATCATTTCCAGCCCCGGTAGTCATCTGGTCCAGAACAACCTCTTCGGCCACCCGGCCACCCATGAGAATGGCTAACATCCCTTCCATGTGCACTCGCGAATAATTATAGCGATCATCAACTGGTAATTGAGCTGTCAAACCAAGAGCTCTTCCTCGTGGAATAATAGTCACTTTATGAACCGGATCAGCACCTTCAGTCAAACGAGCCACCAAAGCATGACCTGCTTCATGAACTGCTGTTGTCCGTTTTTCTTTTTCATTGATAACCATGCTGCGTCGTTCAGTACCCATCATAACTTTATCTTTGGCTTGCTCGATATCAACCATGGCTACCCGCTGTTTATTATGTTTTGCAGCAAGCAGTGCAGATTCATTCATCAAATTCGCCAGATCAGCTCCTGACATTCCTGGAGTACCCTTAGCAATAATATCCAGACGTACATTCTTGGCCAGAGGTATTTCCTTTGAATGAACCTTCAGGATTGCTTCACGACCTCTGACATCTGGGTTGTCTACCATGATTCGCCGATCAAAGCGACCAGGTCTCAGCAAAGCAGCATCCAGCACATCTGGGCGATTAGTGGCTGCCAGCAGGATAATATTATCGGTAGTCTCAAATCCATCCATCTCAACCAGGAGGGCGTTCAAGGTTTGTTCACGTTCATCATGCCCCCCCCCTAAACCCGCACCGCGTTGTCGTCCAACGGCATCTAATTCATCTATAAAAATGATACAGGGGGAATTCTTCTTGCTCTGCTCGAAAAGGTCGCGAACACGGCTGGCACCTACACCTACAAACATCTCGACAAAATCAGCTCCACTAAGACTATAAAAAGGGACAGAAGCTTCTCCGGCCACTGCTTTTGCCAGCAGCGTTTTTCCAGTTCCTGGAGGACCTACCAATAGAGCACCTTTGGGAATCTTTCCGCCCAATCTTTGATATCTTTCGGGATGTTTCAAGAACTGGACAATCTCACGTAATTCATCTTTTGCTTCATCACAACCCGCTACATCTTTAAAGGTGGTCTGCGGTTTTTCATTATCAATGATCTTTGCCCGGCTTTTTCCAAAGGAAAATATTCCTTTGGTTCCACCACCCGATTGCATTCTGCGCATGAGAAAGAACCAGAAGAATATGATCAGAAACCAGGGCAAAACCTGAAACAGGTAGTCAACCCAATCCCGGGTTTCATCCTGAAATTCGTATTCGATTCCCATTGAATCCCATTTAGCAAGAATCTCACTATCAATAATTGGTGATAACACGACCCAGAACTTCACGTAGTCGGTTGTTACACCATTGATCTCGGTGGTTTCAGGTAATCTGAGAACACCATGAAATTGATTCTTGATCAAAACAGCAGATTCAATTTTACCAGCTTCCAACAACTCTTTATATTCAGTGTAACCCAGCTTTTTAACAGGCTCGGTTTCTGTGTTTAACATTTGCGCAAAAAAGAAAACAGAGACTAGAATGGCGACCCAAAGCAGGGTTGTCTTCAAACCTTTTTGCCAGTTCTCATTGCCCTCTGCTGGACGAGTAATTTTTATGTTGGTGGATTTTTTGATTGGTTTTGATTCAGGTTTCTTATTCTCGTTGACCCGTTTTCCGGAATCTGACCTATTTTGAGGTTTCCTCGGAGGTCTACGTCTTTGCTGTGAACCACGATCTGGTTTTCGGGAAGAGCGGTCTGGATTGCGATTTTGTTTATTATCTGCGTTCATTTAAATCCTTTTATACATTCATGTCTACGGGAAAAGCCCAAATCGAGGGCATATTCCTAAATTTTTGGTCCAAATCTAACCCATAACCAACTAAAAATCTGTCACCCACTTCAAAACCGATATATTCGGCTGTGAAATCTAATTTTAGACATTCAGGCTTTAGAAGCAGGGAAGCAAATGTAACTGAGTTGGGTTGATTCTCTAATATGCGATGCTTCAAAAACCGAGCAGTAAGTCCACTATCAATGATATCCTCAACAATGATCACGTCACGACCAGTAACGATACAACTGATATCTTTTAGCAGACGAACGGTGCCAGATGATTGGGTGCCGGAATGGTATGAAGAGACTTTAATGAAGTCAAGTTCACACTCTATATCCAGACGTTTAGCAAGGTCAGCTAGAAAAAATATTGAGCCGTTTAGAACACCAATAAGAATGGGAACCTTTCCAGCATAATCTTCTGAGATCTGTTTTGCTAATTCATCTACCCGTTTTTCGATCTGTTCCTGTGAGAATATTTCTTCAAGAATTTGACCGCTATACTTACCCATGTTTTCGACTTTACGCGTTCTCATTCAAACGTTCCTTCTTGGAATTGAACTCTGATACAGTGCTTGACTTTATTTTCTTTAATACTCGAATGAGAGATCATACCAGCAGGGGCTGTCCTGATTCCCGGCACCCAAACAATCTCTTTCTGATAGATGAGTACAGGGTAGTAGTTTTTTAAGTGAGGTGCCACATGGGCTTCCTGGAGAATCTGCGAAATGGCAGTCCTTCTACCGTTACCATCAGTTTCCATTTTATCACCTTGAACAGCCATTCGAAGTTGGTACTGGTCCAGTTGGTGCTCATACCAGAAGTAATTCGGATTCTCAATATGATCAGCAATCGGCAAAGTACTTAATTCGAATTGGAAAAATGGAAAGGTCATCTTTTTAAGCTGACTCAGTGGAACCGATTCCCACTCAAATGCAGATCCAAGAATAAATGTGATCTGATGTCGGTCACGAAAGACAGTCACCGAAGCAGGTAGTTGGATATATCTACCAATAGCACTTTGAGGATATAACGATTTCAGAGCCTTAAAGTGGTTTGATGATAGTCCTTGAGGCATTAAAGAAATGGTTTGAAAAGCTCTGTCAAAAATCATCTTCTGAATCGGCGAAAAATAGTCGGGGAGCTTACCCATTCCTAATGATATCTTTTGTTCTTTCGTCGCTCTAATATCATTATTATCAACAACATCGATACTACCTTTTAGCTTTTCATTTAACCGCTTCCCCATCTGGCTGACACCCTGAAAGAGAGCCTTAAAGCGAGGATCGTTATCAGGATTTAAATAGGGTAACAGCTTGGCCCTGATATTGTTCCTTAAGAATCGAGTATCAGTGTTGGTTTGATCAACTCGGTAACTGAGTTTTTGCTGAGTAGCGTATTCTATAATTTCGAATTGTGAAAAGTTTAAAAGAGGCCTAACAAATTGATCCTGTAACTCTGCAATACCAGCAAGCCCCTGGATACCAGTCCCCAGATAGAGGTTGATTAATATCGTTTCAATTTGATCATCAAAATGTTGACCAGTAGCCACAAGGTCATAGCTGAGCTCTGACATTTTTTGCAGAAAAGCCCTTTTACGCCGTAAGCTGCCTGCTTCCTCCAGACTGAGCTGATGCTTTTTAGCAAAGGTTTGAATATCCTCGGTAACGATGTGAACCTGACAGCCATATCGCTGACCCAATTGTTCGGCAAATTCCTGGTCTGCTTGACTCTCCCCTCCTCGCAGTTGATGATTGAAATGAATGACATCAATTTTAAGGTCAGTCAAACCCTGGAGAAGATGCAACAGCACAGAGGAATCAAGTCCTCCTGAACAGGCAACTAGTAGCTTAAGACCGGGCTTATACCAGTGTGTTGTTCGAAGATATTTTTCAAATAATTTTATGGACAGCATAAATGAAAAGCGACCTCGGTTTCATAAGAAATGGAGTCGCCTTCCTGCATATTAGCGTCTTGATCTATTGTTAAACCAATTAAACTTCATCAAAAAACCAATCATTAAGAGATTGAATTTTCTGTTCATATGAATTGGGATACATGAACCATGTTGCCGCTGAGATGGAGCTTAAGAGCGAGTTCCCATCTTGGGGCGTAAAACAAAATCCAATCAATTCCCGTCCTTCATCCATAAGATGCAGACTAGGTATTGATATCACAGTTTGATTAAGAATCCGACCATAATGCCCATGATCCCTGCCAAAAGAAAAGACCTGACTGGATAATCTCTTTTCCGTAATTGCTATCAAGGGGTTCGCTTCAAAGATATCCATAACCTGCGGCATAGTCATGGATTCCTTCATTTTAAGGGTAAAATGAATAATATGCATATACTGCGTATTTAACTTCATCGCTGAGGAAAATATTTTTAGATCATACCCAAGGGTGCGAAACAAATTGGCGGCATCTTTTGCATGATGGGTTCCATAGCGCTCTGAGCTGTGCGAACCAACCTCGGGTGCAGGAATGAAATCATTAGCCTGACTCAGGTCATTTGCACGACGAATCATGACAAACCGACCATCCAATAAGTTATCCGGATCGCCATTATGCATTCCAATGGTCTTCACCAGTGATGATAAATTATGTGTATTGCAGGAGACCACCTGTAGAAATCTATCCTCACCATGGATGAGTGCATCATCATTAATACCTCTGGCATAGGGTTTACCGAATCCGGCTTCACTTCCCTGTGCAATGAATCCTAAAGTATTATGATCAAAGTTGTGGTAATACTTTACTTTATTCTTATGCCCGACCCCTTTGGGTGTACAATCAATGACCACTGAAGCCCGGTCAATGGCCTCAACAGTTGAAAAGTCCGGTTTGATACCAATTTCTTGAAATCCCTCAAAAGCCTCCTGGTCAGTGACCAGACGGGCTCCCCGCTTGATTAAGCGCATGACTTTGGCGTGCTCGCTCTTTAAAGGTGTTCGCTTATGAAAAGTGATCTCATCAATGCCAAGGTTTTCCTTGTAATCAGCCAATAATCCGATCAAAGGCTCACCGATTGTACCAGTTCCGACAACATGAACAATCTTTTTAGTCATCCCCTGTTCCCTCTACTTTTTTGCATCGATAAGTTCTTTGAGTAACGTCATTTCCTGGCCTAGATGATCAGCTTTTTTGTTTAAATACCACATAAAGCCAAAAATGCCCAACCAGATAATACTGTATGCGAGAAAAAGATAAGTGTAAGCATCCATTTATAGGATCTCCATTTCCTTGAATTGTTTATTGAGTGTGTCTTCCAGTTCCAACAGCTGATAGCGTTTCCTGAGAATGTAAGCATATAAAATAGTGAACGTCGCTAATGAGAACATAAAAGTAAAAAACATGGGTCCCGCCAGACTCCCTTCGCCACTTGCCATTACGGCATTTGGATGTTGAGTCTCCCACCACCTGATGGAGTAGTAAACAATGGGAACATCAATAAAGCCTATGATACCAACCACTGCTGAAAGATTAGCTCTTTTGCTGCCATCAGGCAAATAGCGCCTTAACATGAGAAATGCCACATAGATAAGCCACAGGATCAATGATGAGGTCAGTCGAGCATCCCAGGTCCACCAGATACCCCAGACGGGCTTGGCCCAGATGGGACCGGTAATGAGAACCAGAGTAATAAATAAAACACCGATCTCAGCTGAAGCCACTGAAATAAGCTCCCAACGGCGTTGTCGGGTTGCCAGATAGGCAACGCTGGCCACAAAGACGACAAAAAATGACATAAAGCCCAGCCAGGCACTGGGGACGTGAAAGTAGAAGATCTTTTGCGCAATTTGCTCAGCTTCATTGGATGCTTTTATCTGGGGCACCCAGTTAAAGATCAGAAAAATACTGGTCAAAAAAGTAATGAGCAGCACAATTAGAAGCGTTTTATCAATAGTAGGTCTCATTGAGTTACCTTTATTTTGGTTAAATCGATCATGCTAAACACTCTAATCTTCAAGGATAAAATCAAAGAGCATATAAGCAATAGTAAAGAAAATGACATCAAAGGCCGCAACTCTGATAAGCAGTGGAAAAAAGACAGCCCCAATCTCTCCCCCTCCCAATACCATTCCAGTCAGATTTACTGACCAGATAATAATCGGGGAGACCAATGGCCAAAGCAATAAGGATAGGAGGATTTGTTGATTCCTAGTATGCACCGCAACTGCTGAAAGGATTGTTCCCAAACTGGTGAAACCGATTGTTCCTGCCAGAATTACGGGAATCAACAGGAACATCTGAAATGAGAGCTGCAGATCATAAAAGATGATAAAGATCGGGAATATGAGGAATTCGAACATAAGCATAATGATCGTGACACTAAGGAATTTACCGAGATAGATCTGTCCCCCATCCACTGGCATAAGAGCCATGGATCGTAAATTACCATCTTCTTTTTCTACTGCAAATGAGTGATTAAGCCCAAACATTCCGGAAAAGATGAAAGCAACCCATAGTAAACCCGGTGCGATTTCCAACATTACCAATCGAGAAACTTCAAACGTGAAGTTAAAGATCACAAAGATCAGAAGCGAAAATATCCACATGGCCAGAATACTTTCCTTGGATCGAAATTCCATGCGAAGGTCTTTTTGGAGAATAGAGAAGGCCGTGCGCATCAGCTCATCTCCGCTTTTTCCAGGGGACTAAAATATTTTTTCCTGATTTCATCTGGATTGGTTTCTGTCATTAGGCCGTCTTGCATAATTTGATGTTTTTCAAGAATTATATAACGCTCTGACAGGACCTTTGCGGTATGCAGGTCATGGGTAGTTAATAGAATTGTCCGTCCCAGTTCTTTCTGGCTTTTGAGTAGATCAATGAGCATACCAATAGCTTGTTGATCCAGCCCTGTGAAAGGTTCATCCAGCAGCAGTAATGAGGGTTGGTGCAGAATCGCTCTGGCAATGGTCAGACGTTGAGTCATGCCTCTTGAAAAGGCCGCGACAAGGTCAAATCGCCGATGAGTTAACTCTACTTCATGCAGAACTGTTTTGATGCGTTGCTCCAGATCATTTACACTGTACATACGTCCATAGTATTCCAGGTTTTCCAGAGCAGTCAAGTTTCCGTATAAAAACATTTCATGCGAAATCACAGCTAACTTGGCTTTGTTTTCTCGATCACCCGGATCAGTTCCAAAAAGCTGCACCGATCCGCTGCTGGGACGTGAAACGCCACTAATTATATTAAGTAATGTGGTTTTTCCAGCACCATTTCGCCCAAGGATACTGAGAAATTCACCTGGCTCAACTTTGAGATCAATATTTCTCAGAGCGATGATCCGGCCAAAGTCTTTGGATACTTTTTCCAGATGTAATGCAGGTACAGCCAAAACTATTTTATCCGATCCAGGGTTTTGTAGATTGAAAATAGTCGCTGGAAAATCTTATTTTTTTCAACTTCATCCTCTGGAGAACCGGTGGACTGGCCATATTTCTGTAGCAACTCCTTTTTCTGCTGTTTAAGCAGGTCGATGGATTCTTGTTTAAGGTCAGTGTTTTGCTGAGCAATTGCGAAAAATAAGGCACCTAGAATGAAGAGCACTATCACACCTGCCAAAACCAAGGCAACACTAGTGTCAATTCGATGCTCAACAACTATCCTTCCCGTATTCTCTTGTGGTGTCTGAGATTCTGTTTCAGACATTCCAGTTCCAGACAGTTTAAACTCAATGGCTGTACCAGCTTTCACATTATTTACGGCGTAAATAGCTAAATTATTTTCACTATCCGTTCCCTCACGTCGAAGACCTGCAGCAGTGATAGTCATTGAGGCCGGCATGACATAAACATGAAAATGCTCAATGTCATAATCTACCTGTTCAATCAAGGTTGCCTTTTCAGATTCATAAGGAAGATAGTAAGCCATATCAATTTCAGAATTGCCTGGTTTTACCGCATTGGGAATAACCAGACCATTTTCAGAATTAACCGCTTCAGTTTTGAGAGGCATATTGCTGTTTTTAAAGGTCATATAATCAAACTCAGACACATCCTCTGGTATATGGACGTTAATGATCCCAGGGGAATCAATAAAAACAACTGGAGGATTGGAATGATTCTCAAGCACCAGTCTTTTCTGAATGTATAATTTGTCAGTAAAAGAGTAAATCACATAAAATGGAACACTGACTGTTATATCAGAAACTATAGCCTTGGTATCGTAAACTGTGACTGAAGTTTCCCAGACCGTAAGTTCAGCTTCAGGTACCAGCATAGTCGAGTAGCTCACACCTGCGAAACTGGCTTGAATCATATACTGACTCTGTCCGCCTGACTGGACATCAGAAAAGGTGGTTGATCCGTTTACATTCGTTACAGCTGCAACCTCATTCATACCTGTTGAGAGGTCCATTAGCGCGACCCGATCTGCATATCCAGCTGTATTGGTAGTTCCGTTAATGATATTTACCCGAAGTTCACCAGCGACCAGTCCACTAACCAATAAAAAAGAAAGGCTGATGCGCGCAAAACGACGACTGTTCATCATAGCTCCTTTCCACATTTCATACAAAACTTTGCTTCTGGAAGGTTTTCACTTCCACAATTTAGACATGACTGTTTTTTGGGTTGCTTGCTATTCTTTTTTCCCAGTTTACCGAGATCTTGATTGATACGATCCATGAGAGCTGGTGATTTTTGGTCTTCAATTTTCTGGATTACCCGACCCGCTTCACTGACAAAGGATTGACGAATAGCTGAGAAGTCAGACTCACTCAAGCGGCCCATGGCGTAATCAAATTCCAGGTCAGCAATATTACCATAGACCCTTTGTTTTTTATTTTCAAGCTCCTCAGTTTCCATAAATAGTGAAATCCAGGTACTATCTTTTTTAAACAGCGGCATGGAAGCCCAGCCAAGCAATAAAATCCCGATTAAATATGCCAGGTAACTCATTATTGACTCCCTTGTGCGGCAGATTTTACAGCGTTTTTAGTCTTTGATTCACGCAAATTAGGCAACATGGCAAAAAGAGTCCCAAAAACCAGTATGAAGGAACCCAGCCACACCATTTTGACAAAGGGATTGCGATAAACCTGGACGATGACCCGTTCACCATCATTACTCATCCCAGAAAGAACGGTATAGATATCTTCCCGCATTGTTGAGTAGATATCAACCTCAGTTGAGGGTTGTTCAGATGCATAATAGTAGCGTTTTTCTGGTCGTAAGGTGGTTATTATGCGGTTATTCCTGCTCATTTTCAGTTCCAGGGTTTCAGCAGAATAATTTTCATTCTCTGAATGGTGGATCTGAGTTGCTGTGAATGTGTAGGGTCCCAGATTGAAGAAATCACCTTCACCAACTTCTGCCCGAGTTTCGGAGTTGAATGCATTTCCAGTAAAACCGATAAACATGACAACCATGGAAGCATGAATAATGTAGCCACCATAACGCCTGGTATTTTTCCGGGAAAGCATGTATACAGCTTTAAATAGATTCTCACCAGAGTGTCTGCTTCTGATCCGGGCCCCTTTTACAAATTCAACGACGATGGTCCACATGACAAACATGGAAATGGCAAATGATCCAAGTGACCACCCATCTCGAATACCAAAACCAACAAGAATTCCAACCAGGATGATGCTCCCGAGAATGGGCCAACCAAAGCTGCGCTTCATTGTTTCTACTGAAGTATGTCGCCAGGCCAACAGTGGCCCCACACCTGTAAGTAGTAACAATGCCAGACCGATAGGAATCATGATATTATTGAACCAGGGAGGTCCAACTGTGATTTGATCACCCGAAAATAGCTCACTAATCGCGGGAAATAGAGTACCCCATAACACAGCAATGGTGGCAAGAAGAAACAGTAAATTATTAAACAGAAAACTGCTTTCTCTCGATACCAGGGATTGCATTTCCTCATCAGGTTTGAGAAGCTTTCTCCTGTACAGCAGTAAAGCAAAACTAAAAATAGTGGCGATGGTCAGGAAAATGGCGAAAGCTGGTCCCAGTCCGGAATTGGAAAAAGCATGAACCGAACTAACCACACCACTACGGGTGAGGAATGTCCCGAATACAGCCAGCAAATAGGTAGAAATTACCAGACTCATATTCCATACTTTAAGCATCCCTTTGCGTTCCTGGATCATAACTGAATGCAGGTAGGCAGTCGCAGTTAACCAGGGCAACAGTGAAGCATTCTCTACTGGATCCCAGGACCAATAACCACCCCAGCCCAGTTCAACATAGGCCCATTTACCACCCAGCACTATCCCGGCAGCCAAAAATCCCCAGGTTGTCAAAGCCCAGCGTCTGGTCGTATGGGTCCAGTCTGAATCAAGTTTTCCGGTGATAAGTGCGGCAATGGCAAAAGCGAAGGGAACCACAGTTCCCACATATCCAATAAACAGGATCGGAGGATGAATAACCATGGCTGGATGCTGCAGCAGCGGATTTAATCCGCGACCATCTCGAACTGCAAACTCCTGCAGCTGATTACCCAGCTCCTGGTAAAGCGTGTCAAATGGATTACTGATAAAAAAGCTCAAGGTTGAGAAAAAGACCATGGTAGCTGCCATAATAAAAATGACATATGGCATGAGGTCGTTATTTTTATGCCGGTTCTGATACGCAACCATGGCACTGAAGACCGTAATTATCCAGGTCCATAGGAGTAGTGACCCATTATGCCCAGCCCACAATGCAACGATCTTGTAGAAAAAGGGTAAGGCCAGATTTGTGTTACTGGCTACGTATTCAATGGAAAAGTCACTGGTAATGAGCAAATACTCAAGAGCCAGAACAGCCAGTGTTGTTACACCAAATGCAACATAAGCACCCCGACGAGCAGCTTCGAGTAAACCGCGACGTTTAGTGATTCCTGCAACGAGTGCTGTTAGTGCAGTAAAAACACTCGCCGGAAAAAGAAAGAATAAAAGGATGTTTCCTAGATCAGCCATTTTTAATTTATCCAGTATTTAATTTAAATTGGTTCAGATGTATAATCAGCTTCATATTTCGAGGCACATTTGGCCTGAATTCTTTCTGCATTGAACACGCCATTTGCAGCAAGACGGCCAGAGACAACCACTTCAGCATCCATATCATTATTGAAAGTGTCCGGGATTGGATCTTTACCGATATAGTGGATTTGTAGTTCCGAATTACCCTCAGTTATGATAAAGGCCAGATCGAGATTGTTTCGGATTATACTGCCCTTCTTTAGGTTGCCATTTACTTTCAGAGAGAGTGATTTTGCTCTCTCCCCCAGCATTTGAACTTCGCTTACAGTTTTGGAATACGACATGGTGGAGTCATCCTGCAGGCCTTGTACGGCAAGAACGATCACCGCACTGATAATCACTATGGTTCCGACGATGAATTTATATCTATTGTTCAAATGAGATGTCCTTATCTTTTAAAAATCATTGCTATTTTTTCGATCAAGCTTGGTCTATTTGGTGCTAAATTTACTGGATAAACACCAATTGGCTCACCAGCCAATATTTTACCTGGATTGACTTTTAACATCAAATCAGCAAATTCCTTGCCGTACCTTGCTGTAAGCCAGTCATAACCGGGTTTTGCGTAAAGTGCACGAGAATCCAGATTATGACTATCACTGCCCACCAGATGTACGGCATCTCTTTCTAACAAAAAGTTAGCCAATTTCTCAGAATTAGGTCCAAGAGTTCCTAGAAATGAACCAATATCCACTTGCAGGGGACAGCTCATATTGATTAATACCTCCAATGCTAACGGATCACGTTGCCATGGTTTTATCCGCTCAGGATGGGCAATAATTGGAATAATGCCCTTGCGGGTGATTTCATAAATTATTCTTTCCAAATTATTAGGCACCGAATGAAAGGGAAATTCCAGGAGCAAATATTTGCCACCTATCAGGACATCTAATTCGTCCAGAATAATGGGCAACAGGTCCTGATAGCGTACTTCAGCGGCAATGGATACTTTGATGGGTAAGTGGTGTTCCTGAATCAGACTAAGTACGGCTTGGCTGCCCTGCTCAACCTTTGCTTTCCAGTTAGCTGTACTTTTGATAATATCAACTTCATATAAATGAGGCGTCAATACCAGATGTCCAATACCCTGGTTAACCGCTTCCTGGAGCATTAATAGAGCGATTTCAGTTGTTTTGGCACCATCATCTACTTCCGGTAGCATGTGATTATGTATATCGATCATCATTTTAACAATCTAGCCTCATTAAAATACTGGATTCTCAGTATAGGTCCCGTAGACCAACCGCATCGCTTCTACCATCTCTCCAAGAGTAGCAGATTTCCGGACAGCTTCCAGTAGAGGGGGCATAATATTGGTACCGTTTTTACAAGCAGCAGTCAGTTCTGCTAACGCTTTGTCGGTATCACTTTTAATTCGGGTTGATCTTAAAGTTTTTACTTTTGCCACCTGGTCATACTCTACCTGCTTATCAATAGTCAATACAGGAATATCAATAGTTTCATTTTCCCTGATAAAAGCATTAACGCCCACAATAACACGCTCTTTTTTATCGTATTTGCGGGCCACATCATAAGCAGCTTTCCCGATCTCACGTTGGAAATAGCCTGCTTCGATGGCAGGGACCACCCCTCCTAATTCGTCTATGATTTCAAAATACTTTTCTGCTTCTGTTTCCATCTTATCCGTCATGGATTCAACATAG
>JAOZSM010000007.1:1447-33552 GCA_029939675.1 Fidelibacterota bacterium | reverse complement strand
GGGAACTGGTCCCGAATATTTTGGTAATAAATTTAGTAATCATGGGGCTAAAATAACTGCCACTCCGTGCATGAGAAGTGCTTTATTAAGTTTAAAATACTTGTTTAGCCTTTTTTTAGAGTTTTAATGCTATTGACGATCCCGCAAAAAGTTCCTCTCGCCAGTCTGCGTTCCTCGAGCTTCGCCCGGCAGACAGAGAACGCTGAGACGCCTGCCTATGCTGAAGTCGGTCTTCGCCTGCCTTCCTCGAGTACGAAGTACGGCGGAAAGGTGCAGGCAGGCAAAGTGTTGATAATTATAAATACAACCCATGTCAACATAAGTGACTATATTTATTGATGTAGGGTGATATTCATGTTCTGTCATATACTTTTTACGAGAGTGTCAATATTAAATATTGCTAAATTTCGTTGCCAGATAATTGTTTTGAATTAGCTTTCGCCTAAATTATTTAACTATAGAAAATGGGGATGAATGATACTTTCAATTAACACAGACTGGGTAATGTTGTCCATTTATCGGTAACCTTAATGTTTGAAAAGTTATTTCGCATATCGACAATATTATTTTTATTAGCCTTATGCATTCCATTGTTGGCAACGGACCTACCCGTTCAATTTGACCATCTTACCCGGGCGGATGGGTTATCTCAAAGCTCTGTTTATGCAATTTTAGAGGATAACCAGGGCTATATGTGGTTTGGCACCCGTCTTGGACTCAATCGTTATGATGGTCATGAGTTCAAAATCTTCAGCTATAATCCCAGAGACGAAAATAGTCTACCCGGTTACCATGTTTCAGCCCTATGCGAAGATAAAGATGGTGATTTGTGGGTTGGTACAACAAGTGGAGGGTTGAGTAGATATAATAGTTCACTTGAAAATTTTATTAATTTTAAACACAACCCTGATAATTCTAATACGCTGCCCAATAACTCAGTTACCAAATTACTCTTGGATTCCAGAGGAACACTTTGGATAGGCACAGTCAATGGATTGAGCAACTATAGTAAATCAACAAATACTTTTATTAATTTTTATCATGACCCTGATGATCTCAATACACTGAGACAAAGCCGAATATCATCCCTGGTTGAATTTCCACCAGGGACACTTTGTGTAGGTACTGAGAATGGCTCACTCTCTAAGATAGACCTGGATAATTATACAGTTGAAACAATCCTAGAAGGAGACCTGTCCACCTCAGTCAATTTGAAATGTATGATCGTTGATACCGTTGGCAACTCACTCTATATAGGACGATTTGGTGAGGGAATATTCAGATATAATTATGAAATTGATGAATTTAATTATTGTGCTGCAGAAACTAGAGCACTCCGTATCACTCTCAGAGGCTCTGTAGCTTTTGCACAAGATAAAAAGGGGGTACTCTGGATCAGTACGGTAGATGGCTTGGTAAATTATGATCCAATTTCAGAGAAATTTAAACTGTTCCCGCACGATAGAAATGATCCATCCTCTCCTGGTGATGACCTACTTATTACGAACTATGTTGATCGGCAGGGTATACTCTGGACGGGAACAGAATCGAGTGGCATTGATATTTATGACCCGGGACTCATCCGCTTTCGACATAAAACGAATCAGATCGATAACATAAACAGCATCCGCTCAGATATGGTGTTTTCCATTTCTGAAGATTCTAAAAACAATATCTGGTTTGGAACCATACCTCTGGGGGTGAGTGTTATGGACACTAAAACTGGTATTTTTACTCATTACGGCGTCAAACAGGGGCACAATAAAGGTTGGAATACAAATTATGCTTCGCGAGTAAGATCCGGTCAAGCTAACACCATCTATATTGGCACTTTTCAATGTGGTTTTTTTACTTTGGATTCTCCCACACAAACCTTCAGCCACTATAGAAACATGGAAAGTGATCCTGATAGTTTTAGTGATAAAACAACCAAAGACATACTCATCACTCGAGATAAAAGCGTCTGGATTGCCACGGAAACACAGGGATTGGAAAAATTTGATAAAGTGACCGGTACTTTTGAACACTTCAGGAATGATTCTGATAATCCTAATAGTATAAACAGTGATTTTACATACTGTCTCTTAGAAGATGAATCTGGTTTCATTTGGATAGGTACTGCTGATAAAGGTCTCAATCGATTCGATCGTAATACTGGAATATTTTCACACTATGAATCAGCAAGTCCTGGAGATTCTTCAGTCACTAGCGATTGTGTGACCTCACTATTTGAGGACTCTGAAAACAATCTATGGATTGGAACTCGGAATGGTGGATTAAATAAGATGAACCCACAACGATCATCCATTTCCAGGTTTAACTTGAACTTTGAATCTGGCAATTTAACAATTCAAGGAATCCTACAGGATGATCATAACTATTTATGGCTGAGCACAAACCAAGGCATTTTAAAAGTTCATCCTGATAGTGGTCTAATAAATTCCTACACCGCAAGTGATGGCGTTCAAGAAGGGTTCTATTTTTCATCCTGTTTGAAGGCATCTGATGGCCAGATGTATTTTGGGGGGAACGACGGGTACAATGTATTTCACCCTGACAGCATAAAAAATAATCCGTACATACCCCCTGTGGTTCTAACTGGATTGTCTGTCAATTATGAAGAAGTCCTGATCGGCCAGAATATTAATGGACAAATAATTCTTAAACAGGCGATTAATCATACTGATGAACTTAGGTTGACCTATTGGGATAAAGTTATCAGGTTCAAATTTGCTGCTTTAAATTTTTCTGCCAGTTACAAAAATCAATATGCCTATAAAATGGAAGGCTATGATAAAGACTGGATAGCAGCAGGGACTGAGAATACCGCTCAATACATGAATTTACCGGCAGGTGATTATTTATTTCGAGTACGGGGGTCAAATAATGATGGCATCTGGAATCTCACCGGAAGCTCTGTTCAGGTCATTATCGCCCCCCCTTTCTGGAAGACTATGTGGTTCAAGGTCTTGTCGATCATTGGGTTGCTAGGCTCGATCATATTTTACATTCATCTTCGCACTTCCAATCTAATTGCCCAGCGAATCAAACTGGAAGCACTTGTCAGAGAGCGTACGGAACAGCTCAAAACAGAAACCGAAGAACGGCAGCAAGTAGAGCTTGAGAAGACCCAGCAGAAAATGGATCATCTGAAACGTGAGTTATTGACGCAGACACTACACCTGAATGATAAGCAGCAGATCATGGATAATCTTCAGGAAGAATTGCTGAGCCTGTCTGAAATGAAGCAGGCGGAGGTCAAGCCCAGAATCAATAAGCTGCTGCGTTTTCTAAAAGATCGTAGTACCGTTACCCAGGGGTGGGAGGAGTTCGAGCTGTGGTTTACGGAAGTGCATACGGGATTCTATTCTGAGCTACGACTGGCGTATCCCGAGCTTACTGAAAGTGAGTTAAAGGTTTGTGCCCTACTCAAACTCAATCTGATTTCCAAGGATATCGCCAAGGTGATGAGCGTTCAACCGGCATCCATCGATATTTACCGGCATCGCATCCGGAAGAAAATGAATCTGGTCAGCGAGGACAATCTTTCCACTTTTTTAGCTCAGTTCTAACCTGATATATGTCAAAGTCGCCTGTCATTGCTCAGGTTAGAAAACAGTGACTATTTTCAAATTTTTTAGCTTGTATAGATAAAGTAAAGATGTTTTGGCCCCTTTTTACCCCCCTGTAAAGATATAGTAAAGATGCTGGATTCCGCTTTCCGACCTAGGTTTACACCGAACTTAAATCAGAAAGGTGGCAACATGCAATCAGCAAAGACACTTCGGAGATACCCAACTCTATTGAAGTCAATTCAGGATCTGGGTGCAATTAAGAATTTTCGATTAACTAGCCTTTTAATTTTAATCATCCTGACGGGCTCCAGTCTTGGACAAGCCAGCAATGCTGATCTCGTTGGTCGTTGGGCCAACGGTCCCTGCTATGCTGTAGACGTATCCGGGACTACAGCATATCTAGGAAATGGGGGCTATCTGGAGATATTGGATATTTCTGATCCCATGAACCCCCTTGGATTGGGGAAGATCGTCACTCCCTCCATAGTTCTTGGTGTAACAGTCAGTGGTAATTATGCCTATATAGCAGATATGGTGGCGGGGTTACGCATCATCGATATCTCCAATCCAGCCGAACCAGTTGAAGTCGGCTTTTTTGATACTGAAGGATATGCTTATCAAGTTGCTATCAACGACGAATTCGCCTATGTAGCTGATGGAATTAGCGGTCTTCAAATCCTTGATGTGTCTGATCCATTTATGCCACTGGAAGTTGGGCTTTTAAATCTAGGGGGCAAAATTACTGATGTAGCCATTAATGGTAACTATGCTTTCCTAACAAGCGTTTATAATGGTCTGATGATCATTGACATATCTGACCCCGCCAACCCACTGGAAACTGTTACTTTAGATCATTCTGGTACTCGCAACATAGCAGTTGGTGATGGATATGCCTATTTAGCTGACTATACTGGATTACACATAATCGATATGTCTGATCCCAACACCCCATTTATAACAGGGACTTTTTTGCAAACGGTAGAAACTGCTGATGTGACCGTTAGTGGAAATCTTGCCTATTTAATAGATATGGAAGGGGTTCGAATCCTGGACATTTCTGATCCTACGGCACCTTTTGAAATAGGTTCTATCGAGCTTGAGGTGGATTTCTTTGCGTATTGGGAGTCACTTCCGCAACAGATTGTTCACAGCGGTAATTCTGTGTTTCTCGCTCAAGCGTATCTGGGGATGCAGATCATCGACGTATCCAACCCTGCCGAACCTGTTGAAGTGACTCATCATCCAACGGGGGGTTATGCAAAAAATTTGACTATTAATGGCAATTATGCATTCCTAGCAGCTGAGGCTGCCGGATTAAGGATAATCGATATTTCTGAGCCCTCCCAGCCAATAGAGGTCGGAGTTTTAGAATCCGGGAATGCATCTGGTGTGGCTGTTAACGGTGATTATGCCTATCTGGCAGATGCCCAACATGGATTATTGTGTGTTGATATATCTGATCCGATTAACCCAACAGAAACAGCAAGTCTAGAACTAAATGATGTCTGGGATGTTGTGACCGTTGAAGGGCTTGCCTATGTTGCATCTGGCTGGGACGGTCTACAGATCATTGATATTTCTGACCCCTATGACCTGACGGTAGTAGGTTCAAACAATAACGTGAGCAACGCGAGGGATATCGTGATCAGTGGTAATTTTGCCTATGTAGCAGCAGTTTGGGGTCTAGTGACCATAGATATTTCAGATCCAACCAATCCATTGGAGGTGAGCGATTTGAGCCTGTCGGGCTACTGCCTGGGTGTAGCAGTCAATGATAGCTTGGCCTATGTTGCTCAAATGATGGGTGGTGTCAGTATCTTGAATATTTCTGATCCAACTAATCCCAGCGAAATAAGTAATTTTGAAACAACAGGTGAGGCTATCGATGTTTATTACTACGCTAATAATGTTTACGTAGCTGATGGTTATGCTGGTCTAAGCATCCTGGATGTCACTGATCCAGAAAATCCTGTAGAAACAGGCTATTATAATACAGGAGGTTATGCCTGGGACGTGGTCGTTCATGATGGCAATATCTATTTGGCAGATGGTGATGATGGTTTGTACATCATTGGCTCCGAATCGCTGATAGTATCAACCCAATCTGATGTGGCACCGATTCAGTATGAACTTGCTCAAAATTTTCCTAACCCTTTTAACCCGGAAACTACAATCAAATACGAGTTACCTACACAGTCTGAAATAAGTCTGACCATTTTTGATATGCAAGGTCGGGAAATCCAAAGTCTCGTGAATCAAATACAGGCTGCAGGCTGTTATCAGATCCAATGGAATGGGACAGATCAGGCCGGAAGACAGGTTAGCACCGGGATGTACCTGGCCAGAATAGAGGCAAGTGAATTTTGTCAGACGATTAAGATGGTCTATCTCAAATGACCTCCACCAATTTGCAGACGCATTTTCATTTTTCTGCATTTGTATAGGTTTTGTAAAGGTGCTGAAATCACCTTCTCACCTTAAGTTTACAGCGAACTTAAACCCAAAGAAGGAGAGAGCCATGAAATCAATAATTAACCTGCTTATGCTATTGGTCAGCGTTAGTGCTGGATTTGCAGCAACCATTAACGTGCCTGCAGAATCAGCTACGATCCAGGCCGGTATCGAGACCTCAACTGATGGTGATACTATCCTGGTAGCCAGTGGGACCTACGTGGAGAATATCAATTTTCTCGGTAAAGATATTGTGGTTCTCTCTGTGAGTGGTCCTGAGTTAACCATTATCGATGGAAATGCCAATGGAAGCACAGTGACCATTTCCACGGGTGAGCTCACTGCTGTTCTGGATGGCTTCACCATTACCAATGGTAGTGGAACTCCGAATGATGCCGGCCACCATATGGGAGGTGGAATTGCCTGCCGGTTCGGCTCAAATTCAACCCTTATGAATCTCATCGTTGAAGGTAACAATGCCGTGGGAGATACGGCCATGGGAGGTGGAATTTTGATTTCTGTGGGATCTGAGGTGACCCTGGAAGATGTGATCATCAGAAATAATGAAGCTGACTATGGCGGTGGACTCGTAGCTTATGAGGCAAATCCCACTTTACTTCGGGTTGAGGTTTGTGAGAATCACGCCAGAGTAACCGGAGGAGGTCTCACATTCTGGGATTCGGGTTCTGAACTACATGAAGTTCTGGTGTATGATAATAGTGCCCGGTATATGGCGGCTGGTATATGGGTTCATAATGGCGGTACACCGCTTTTAAACAAAGTAACTATCACTGGAAATTTCTGTACCTACCCCAATATGGCATCTATCTCCGCCGGGGGCCTTGGGGTTAGCACGGGATCAAATCCAATCCTCACAAATTCAATTATTTGGGATAATTATCCTAATTCGATTGAGTTTTACCACTTAACAGACCCCAATACCATAGCAATATTTTATTCAGATATTGAAGGTGGTCAATCAGAAATTGAGACCAACGGGAACGGGACGGTTACTTGGGGCTCAGGAAACATCAACATTGATCCATCATTTACAGATTCAGGGGACAATGATTATTCTTTGAGTAATTTCTCGCCATGTATCGATGCCGGTGAAGCATTGATCATCCATAACTTTGTTGTTCTACTTAACATGCAGGAAGAAGAATATTGCGGATCAGCTCCAGATATGGGTGCCTGGGAATATTTACCTAATCCAGAGGTAATTACAGTACCAGGTGATTACAGCACGATTCAGGCTGCAATCAGTGCTGCCGCAAATTCTGATACAATAATGGTAAGTACCGGCACTTATGTGGAGAATATTGATTTCCTCGGTAAAGATATTGTGGTTCTCTCTGTGAGTGGTCCTGAGTTAACCATTATCGATGGAAATGCCAATGGTAGTACTGTAACCATTGCATCAGGTGAAGCTACTGCCGTCCTGGATGGCTTCACAATTACCAATGGTAGTGGAATCTTAAATGAATATAATCATTACATTGGAGCTGGGATAGCCTGTCGATTTAACTCAACCCCCACCCTGAGAAACCTTATTGTTGAAGGTAACATAGCCCCGGGAGATACTGCCATGGCTGGTGGAATCATGTGCGCCTATGGATCAGATGCTCTTATCGAGGATGTTATCATTAGAAATAATGAAGCTGATTATGCTGGGGGATTCTGCGCCTATGAATCAAGCCCCACATTAAGACGAGTTAAAGTTTATGGAAATCATGCCAGAGTAACTGGTGGAGGTCTCAATTTTTGGGATTCAGATTCTGAAGTAGATGAAATGCTGGTGTATGATAATACAGCTCGCTTCATGGCTGCTGGTATCTGGGTTCACTCTGGTGGTGCACCAATTTTAAATAAAGTAACCATCACACAGAATACCTGTACATACCCCAACATTACCTCTATTATTGCCGGAGGATTAGGGGTTAGCACCGGCTCAAATCCAACGCTGACTAACTCAATTATCTGGGATAATTATCCCAACTCAATTGAGTTTTACTCCTCAACAGCATCCAATACTATAGGAATAATGTATTCAGATATTGAAGGTGGTGAATCAGGAGTTGAGACCAATGGAAACGGTACAGTCAACTGGGCATTCAGTATAAATGCAGATCCACTATTCTGTGATCCAGACTCAGATATATATACTTTGGCTGAATCCTCGCCATGTTCTGGAGCTGAATCTGGCACATATCCCATGGGGGCTCTTGGAGTTGGTTGTACTGATCCTGTGGCTCTGGATGATAATCCAACCATACCTAACCAGCTGATTCTACATCAAAACTATCCCAACCCCTTCAATCCATCTACAACAATCAGTTTTGATCTGCCTGAAGCAGGCCAGGTTTCGCTGATTATCTATGATATTATGGGACGGACAGTAATGACCTTGTTCCAGGGAAATCAAGTAGCCGGTTATCATTCTGTGAACTGGAATGCAAAAGATGTACAGGGCCATGCACTTGAAGCAGGGATTTATCTTTATGAACTAAGTTTCAGTAATACCCATGGTTCTGAATTTCACGCAGTCAAGAAATTCAGCATTCTAAAATAAAAGATGTCACATACCCCGGCCTGCTCAATGCAGGTCGGGGCCTCCACCCCAGGGAGTAACGTTATGAACTCATTAAAAAATCAACTCCATTTGTACCTGATCGGGTTGACCATGACTATCACACTGTCATTTGCTCAGACACCCGGGTTTTTCAAGGATATTTTCTGCGATGGAGGGGCCTATTTAACATCCATGACCTATTTTGATGCTGCCGAAACTTTGGATCTTTCGTTGGAATATTTATGCACTTCTGATATTAGTTTTCAAAATAGTGTCATGGTTACTGATGAAATCGATAGCAACGGACACCTACTTTACCCCGATGGTGCTCCGCGTTTCCGCATGATCTACACCAATGGTGGCACCGCCGGCAATCATGGGGAATCACTGGGTGAAGTCGGTCGAAACCGCATTAGAACATATTATGCCAATGGTGGGAGTTATTCAGGATCCTGCGCAGGTGCTTATATTGCCAGCGAACACTGGGCTGAGACAGGGACCCATCCATATTATTATCATATCTGGCCGGGTCGAGCATCCTCAACAGGTTTAACCGATGCATACACCGGGCATTTCATTCCTGCAGAATCCGCTTTATTACAATATTTTGATTTTGGAGAGGATTTATATATTGATAATGTGCGACATAACGGGGGGTGTTATGCCAACGAACAAATTGACTATCCATCTAGATCCGAAGTACTACTCAGATTTGATTATCCCGGCTGGGGCATGCACCAAAAAGCCAGTACCTGGGCTTACAAACCGGATCAGCAACAGGGCCGGATCGTCGTTACAGGGTCACATCCAGAATCTGCAGAGGATGGTGAAAGACTAAATCTGATGCAGGCTATCCTGCTTTATGCTCTGGATGGAGTCGGCTCTCCCCGGGTTAAAGCAGACCTCATCAACGGTGAGTTACGCACCATGGATCAATTTCCTGAAGACAACCAACCTGAATTCACCCGGATCGGAGATCTGCAGTATCACCACTTCACAGTTATGGTGCCACCTGAAGCAGACACTTTGACTATCGAATTGAGCGCTGAATCAAATTTTGATTTTAAACTATATGCTAACCCAGGTGATTTTGCCTTCCAAAATACCGCTCAATTTACCAGCCCTGTTGAAGGAACAGAGCACTTGATCCAAGTACCTGTTGAGGAAGCTGGTCTCTGGTATGTTGGTGTTGAGTGTATTTCAACAGTGACTGCTTACAATTGTGTCTACCAGGGTCAAACCGATGTCTTGAATGGAGTGGCTTATACCATCACAGCCACTTGGGATACTGTGACTGTTGTCGGGGTTGCGGAGTTACTGGAATCTCCTTCTGAGTTTGAGTTGTTACCCAACACTCCCAATCCCTTCAACCCCACCACCTCAATCCATTACAAACTAGCTGAACCAGCTAAGGTTGACCTGTTTGTTTATGATGTTGCAGGTCGTCGGATCACATCTCTGGTTAACACGCATCAAGCTGCTGGTTGCTACTCAGTCCAATGGAATGGTGTTAATCAGTCAGGCAATTCAGTATCCACAGGCGTCTATTTCTGTCGTTTAAATGCAGGTGTCCATAATCAAACGATCAAGATGCTATACCTACGTTAGGGTAAGGTGAATAAATTGCTAGAGAAGGAAATGACTCAAAAAATATGGAGAATAATAAGTGTTACGGCAATAGTGATTCTGGCGATTCTGATCCCCTACACCTGTTCTTTCGCCAGCACTGGTGGAGTTTGAAAAAACGTTGGTATTAAACAAAAGTGAGAATGATACCCTGTGATCAATAGTATCATTCTCACTTTCTATTATCCATCCAAATATACAAGATTTAGATCATGGACATCTTTCCCTCTGCCAAGGCATCATTCAGGATGGCATCCAGAATACCATTCACAAAACTGCTACTTTCCTCAGTGCTAAAGACTTTTGCTATCTCGATCGCTTCAGAGATGGATACTTTAGGCGGAATATCCTTAAAATAGAAGAATTCCGTTAGTGCCATCCTTAAAATCAACCGGTCCATAAGCGCAATCCGGGTTAAATCCCAGTTCCTTGACTTACTGGCAATCAGTTCGTCAAATTCTTGACGATGAGCCATGATCCCGTTGAGTAACTCCCTTGAAAATTTGAGCAATTCCTCAGTTAGATCACTGGTTTCAGCCAATAGATTAAACGTCTGATCAAAGTTATCATCCTGAATTTCATGAGCGTATGAAACCTGTACAACAAATTCCCGCGCTCGACGTCTTTCTTGCATGAACTGGGTCCTTCTTATTCCTTTAAATAATAGATTCAGGTCTGGTCATGAACCATGGAACTCAAGTTCGTTACCCTCAACTTCATTCAGAGTAACGAACTATGATATCCCTGGAAACCTGTACTATTTTTTTTACATCTTTGAGAACAACCGCGTTCCAGACCGATGCATTTGTTTTAACCGACCAATTTTGCGGATCCGTTCTTCCGCTAGAATATCCGCAGCATCCATGGTGGGAATATTATCTTCCTCAGAACGCGAAAAGATCTGTTGGAGAATCTCATAGATATGGTTGACCCGACTGTAGGAGCGTTTTTCATTATAGCCTTCAAACTCACCATAAACATTGATCACACCACCAGCATTAATAGCATAGTCTGGTGCATACAGAATTCCACGCTCCATCAGAATCTTACCGTGCTTATCATAGTCAGCTAGAACATTGTTGGCAGCCCCGGCAATCACCTGACATTTGAGACGATCAATGGTCTCGTCATTTACGATTGAACCCAAAGCACAGGGAGCAAAAATATCCATATCTACATCATAAATCTCATCAGGAGCCACTGCTGAAACATTTTTTATCTTAAGCATCTCATTGATGCGATCTTCCTTAATATCAGTGACGACAATCTTGGCACCGGCTTTTGAAAGGTGTTCAACGAGGTAGATTCCCACATGACCAAGACCTTGAACTGCTATTGTTTTACCTTCAAGACTGTCAGATCCATATGCTTTATTTGCCGATGATTTGATACCAACGAAGGTACCCCAGGCTGTAAATGGAGAAGGATCACCTGATCCACCTAACTCAGAACTAAGACCAGCCACATAATCTGTTTCTTCGTGGACCCATTCCATCATCTGAGGGGTCGTATTAACATCTTCAGCAGTTACATAGCGACCACCAAGACTATCTACGATCCGGCCAAAAGCACGGAAAGCAGCCTCATTCCCAATATCTCGAACACGGCCCAGAATGACTGATTTTCCACCACCAAGATTTAAACCAGCCAAAGCTGATTTATAGGTCATACCCTCTGAAAGCCGTAGGACATCTCTTACAGCATCTTGTTCATTTTCATAATTCCAGACCCGACAACCACCCAGGGCTGGCCCCAGACTGGTGTTGTGAACGGCGATGATTGCCTTTAGTCCTGTTTCTTCATCCTTACCAAATAGTACATGCTCGTGATGATTTAGCTCTGGTGCATCAAAAAATCCCATTATTTTCTCCTTTAATTTTTTTAATCCTCGATCTTAAAATATTCTCTCTCGCAGAGTTCGCAGACGCAGAGGGATGAGAAGTACAGTTCATATATTTCGACAATAACTTGCTAGTTTACTGATATTTGATAAACGTACATACCATTCTGTTATCGAATTCTGTTGGTTTGTAAAATTCTCTATCATTCCCTTTTTCTTTATCTGTGCCCATCCGTGTTCATCTGTGGCTAAAAAAAGATATCTACTCTAATCGTGAGCTGAAATACCATTAATCTGCTAACAGATGCCGGCTAATGACCAATCTCTGGATCTCATTAGTCCCCTCATAGATCTGGGTGATCTTGGCATCCCGCATCATACGTTCAACTTCAAATTCACGAATATATCCATATCCCCCGTGAATTTGGACTGCCTCGGTAGCAACATACATGGCAGTGTCGCCAGCAAATACTTTCGCCATTGAGGCCTTCTCTCCGATGTTCTTACCCTGATCTTTTAACCAGGCAGCCTGGTAGACCAACAAACGACTGGCTTCCACACGGGTGGCCATATCAGCGAGCTTAAATCCAACACCTTGGAACATCCCGATGGGCTTTCCAAATTGTTCACGTTCTTTGGCGTATTGGATGGAGCGATCCAGGGCTCCCTGGGCAATCCCCAGTGCTTGTGCAGCAATTCCGATCCGCCCTACATCCAGGGTGGCCATGGCAATTTTGAAACCCATGCCCTCCTCACCGATCAGGTTTTCTGCAGGTACTCTACAATTCTCGAAGATCAATTCGCTGGTATCGGATCCGCGAATACCCAGTTTATCCTCTTTTTTGCCTGTTGTAAATCCTGGCAATCCTTTTTCTACAACAAAAGCTGAAATTCCCCGGTGACCGGCAGCTTTATCGGTTTTGGCAAAGACTATCACAACATCTGAACTAATACCACTGGTCACCCAGTTTTTTACACCATTCAGAACATATGAATCTCCATCTTTGGTGGCAGTGGTCAACATTGCCTTAGCATCAGAACCAGACTGCGGTTCACTGAGTGAATAGGCTCCCAGTTTTTCACCACTGGAAGTCAGTGGCAAATATTTCTTTTTCAGATATTCCGATCCAAACTTGATCAGCGGATTGGAAAACAATGAATTATTTACTGACAGTATGACGCAGGTGGAAGCATCAACCCGGGCAATTTCTTCAAGGGCTATAACATGACTAACAGCATCCATCTCTGTACCACCATAGACTTCAGGAACCTGCATTCCCAGAAAACCTAAATCACCCAGTTTTTTAATTATCTCGCCTGGAAATTCAGCCTTTTCATCACGTTCCATGACACCCGGTTTGATCTCAGCTTCGGCGAAATCCCGGATAGTCTCCTGGACCATCTTTTGTTCTTCGGTTAATTCAAAATTCATTTTCTTATATATTCCCTATTTTTTTCTTCACAATGAAGCACATGAAGGGCTTCAAGATTTAACAGTCTAGCCCCTATCAACGCTGATAATCGTAAAAACCTTTACCAGTTTTCCGGCCCAATTCACCAGCAGCCACCATGCGTTTCAGCAAGGGACAGGGACGATACTTGGGATCACCCAGCCCTGAATGCAGGACTTCCAGAATGGAAAGACAAACATCCAAACCGATTAGATCTGCTAAGGCCAGAGGTCCCATGGGATGGGCCAAGCCCAAATGCATGATCTCATCAATGGCTTCTTTGGTGGCAACACCTTCCATTAAAGCAAATACAGCTTCGTTGATCATAGGCATGATGATCCGATTGGCAACAAACCCGGGATAATCATTGGCTTCAACTGGAACTTTGGAAAGCGCTTTGGCTAGTTCGACAGTAGTTTTCACTGTCTCATCGCTACAGGCATGACCGCGGATAATCTCGACCAGTTTCATCATGGGTACGGGATTCATAAAATGCATCCCGATCACTTTATCTGGTCGGCTGGTCTGGGCCGCAACTTCAGTCAGCGAAATCGAAGAAGTATTTGAGCTTAAAATGACCTCAGGAGCCACAATAGCATCCAGGTCTCTAAAAAGCTGGAATTTAATTTCTCTATTCTCGGTTGCTGCCTCTACTACAAAATGACTTTCGCCTAAATCTTGTAAGTCAGTGGTTAATCTGATCCGTCCCAGAATACTCATTTTATCAGCTTCTGTGATACGTTCCTTTTTAACCTGGCGGTCCAGGTTTTTGGCAATAGTGGCAACGCCCTTATCCAGAAATTCCTGTTTGATATCCACCAGGATGACTTCATATCCTGACTGAGCAAAAACATGGGCGATCCCATTGCCCATTGTTCCTGAACCGATCACACCAATTTTTTTCAATTCCATGATTACCCCCTAAAGTCGTTCAACAATTATAGCGGAAGCCTCTCCGCCACCAATACACAAAGCAGCCAAACCGAAACGGGCTTCTCTGGCTTCCATGGCATGCAACAGGGTCGTCACAATACGGGCGCCTGAGGCACCAATGGGGTGTCCCAGTGAAACAGCCCCTCCATTAACATTTACCTTTGTGTGAGGAATATTTAACTCATCCATAGCGACCATGGTAACCACTGAGAAAGCCTCATTTATCTCAAAAAGATCAATCTCACCCAGGGTCATACCGGCTTTTTTCAGTACCTTGGTTATTGCTTTGACTGGTGCAGTAGTAAACCATTCCGGTGCTTGAGCAGCAGAGGCCTGAGCCACTACCAGGGCCATGGGTTTCAACCCCCGTCGCTCAGCTTCTCCCTCACGCATGAGGACCAATGCAGCAGCCCCATCATTGATTTTGGAGGCATTGGCGGCCGTAATGGTTCCGTCCTTGGCAAAGGCTGGACGCAGTTTGACCATCTTTTCAAAATTACCTCTCCCCGGTTCATCATCCGTATCAAATATGATGGGATCACCTTTGCGCTGCGGAATCTTTACTGGCGCAATTTCATTGGCAAACGCGCCTGTTTTTTGAGCTTTTTGAGCTCGGAGGTAACTTTCTTTGGCAAAGGTGTCCTGAGCTTCACGGCTATAGCTGTATTCTGTGGCACATAGTTCACCACTAACTCCCATATGAATACCATCGTAAGCATTCAAGAGTCCATCCTGGAGAACTCCATCAATCATTTTACCGTGCCCCAACCGTTGACCTCCACGAGCACCTGGTAAATAATAGGGCACGTTGGACATACTCTCCATACCACCAGCGACAACCACATTAGCGTCACCTACCTGGATAGCTTGAGAAGCCAGCATGACAGCCTTCATACCAGAACCACAGACCTTGTTAATGGTCATACATTCAGTTGAATCCGGCAATCCCGCATACAGAGCAGCCTGGCGGGCAGGTGCTTGTCCTTCACCAGCAGTAATGACGTTTCCCATGATGACTTCATCCACGTCATCCGGTGATACTTGTCCAGCTTCCAAAGCTGCCTTGATAACGCCAGCTCCTAATTTTGTAGCTGGAATTGATGCTAAGCCACCCTGGAAGGCTCCAATGGGTGTCCGTTTTGCGCTAATAATAGCAACTTTTCGAATGGCTCTGACTCTACTCATGATAATTCCTTTTATGTTTTCTCAATATTGGGACCAATCATATTCATGAACTGTATACTGGGTAAGTCTTTCAACCCTATTTTACAGCGACCATGAGTAACCTTGACTATTCAAGCGTCAAAAATCGTTCCAAACCGATTCATCCTCATAAGGATGGAATTACGATACAATTACTTATTGCTGGTGGACTGATCATAGGCAGCAATAATGCGCTTGACCAGCTTATGTCTCACAATATCATTTTCATCAAACTCGACGAAGGATATCCCCTCAACACCTTTCAGGATATTCACGGCCTGGCGCAAGCCCGACTCTTCGTGTTTGGGCAGGTCGATCTGGGTGGGATCGCCAGTAATAATGATCTTAGAATTAACACCCATCCGGGTCAGAAACATTTTCATCTGCATCACGGTGGTATTTTGGGCTTCATCCAGGATAATAAAGGCATTGTCCAATGTTCTGCCTCGCATGTAGGCCAGGGGAACAATTTCGATCGTTTTCTGATCCATGAGGATGTGCACTTTATCATGAGCCATCATATCAAATAGAGCATCATACAAGGGCGCGAGATAGGGATCCACTTTCTCACGTAGATCACCAGGCAGAAAGCCCAGGCGCTCACCAGCTTCAACTGCTGGCCGGGTGAGAATGATCTTTTTGACTTCCCGATTCTTCAGGGCGGAAACAGCAAAGGCTACAGCCATATAAGTCTTACCCGTACCGGCAGGCCCCAGACCGAAAACCATATCATTCTGCATGGCAGCTGTAAAATAGCGTTCTTGTCCTGGAGTACGCGGTTTGATCACTTCGGAACGGGTAAAAAGAACAACTGAATCCAGACCCGTTTCTCCCAGCGATGACTGACCGGATTGACTTAAACGAATGATGGTCAAAACATCATCCTTATCCAGAAATTTCTTGCGGCTGAGTACAGCCATCATTTCCAGAATGATATTTTCAACCAATGGAAGCTTGGATTCATCACCCCGGACAATGAGTTCATCACCCCGAACATAGAGTGAAACTTCCAGCTGATTCTCAATTAATTTTAGATTGGTATCATTGGCGCCGAGTAATTCAACGGGGTTAACCTCCCGGATCGGAAGGCGTTTTTCAGAGGCAGATTTCGCAGTTGTCAAACCCATACGGCGGGGTGAGATTAATTTGTAAAGTAGGCTTTTCCAAACAAAATATGACGGGTTCAAGTTGGGATTTGGGATCTTCCTCGGCGAGGATTCGAATTGTTCCAGGCTGAGATTCGAGAGACTGTGTAAAAATAGAGCAACAATTACTCCGCGTTTTATCGCGGGGGTTATGTTATCTTCTATATACACAGGGTTTTAGCCCAATCTGTTTGGACTAAAGTCCCTCTTTTTTATTCTTTTCATAACCCCCAGCATAAATGCTGGGGTAAGTATTAATAATAACAGTGATGTATGTGGCGTTACCAAGCAAATGATTTTAGCTAAGAATCTCCTCACTATAGTTTTGCAATGCCGTTTTCACACAGCCCCTCGAATCCCCGCCTGGTCATATTCAAATCCAAAGCAATTTTTTGGGACTCCAGTTTTACGAATTTTTGCACAATGCTCCTAAGACTGGGTTAAGTTGCACCATGGTTTAAAGCACAATTGATTGTCATATATATGAGTAATGGGATTTTTCAATTATTCGTGGGGATAAAGACTCTCCCTAATTATTGACCGATATTAACTCTTGCCAGGCTTACGGGTTCTCAAATGGAACGATCAAATTTCAGGCTTTACCAAGCTCTTCACTTTTCTCAGATACTATTATTAATCGGTATATTTATTTGCCCAGCTGCACTATGGGCTGGTGTTACGGGGAAAATTAGTGGCAAGCTAACTTTGCTTAAGACTGAGGAGCCCGTTATAGGCGCAACTATCCAATTGACCGGTACCAATTTTGGAAGTATCTCCGATAAAACAGGCCGATTTGCCATTTTGAACATTCCGCCAGGGACCTATGTAGTCCAAGTATCCTTCATTGGGCTTGAAACTGTGGTAGTCGAAGATGTCCCGATTACTGCCGACCTGACGACCCACTTCAATTTGCCGCTGAAATCATCAATCCTGGAGGGGCAGGAAGTGATTGTTTATGCTTCAGATGATATCATCAAAAAAGATCTGACAGGTACCCGTGCAGTGGTAACTCAGGATCAATTTGATGCTCTCCCAATTGCCAGCATGAGTAATGCTTTAACCCTGCAGGCCGGCGTTACAAACTCAGGTGATTATCTTTACATTCGCGGCGGACGCGCCAATCAGGTAGCCTATCTTATTGATGGTGTCTACGTTCAAGACCCCTTTATGGGCTCCTTTGCCAATGACCTGGGTACCAATGCGATCCAGGAATTAACCCTCCTTAGTGGAACCTTCAATGCAGAATACGGAAATGCCATGAGTGGCATCGCAAACATAGTCACTCGTGAAGGTGCTCGCACATGGAGATCCAGGATTGAAAGCCGGACAGGGACCTTCCAAAACAGTGACAAGCATAAATCTGAGGGTCAGCAAACCAACTGGCACATTAGTGGACCCCTCCTGGGAGACTATTTAAGGTTGTTTGTTTCTGGCCAGCATTTGAAGAGGGAGAGCTATCTACCCTGGGGGTTCAATCATAAAAATTCATATACAAGTAAACTGACATTCACCGGCATTCCCAATGTTAAGATCAATGGGATGTACCGAGATTCCTGGCACAATTGGCAAAACTATAGCCACAGATATGCCTATATCCCCGATCAATATTATCAATACGAGTCTTCGCGAAAACATATAAACCTGAACCTCACCCACACCTTAAATGAGCATTTGTTCTATGAGTTACGCCTTTCTCAGTATATTCAAGACCACCGTCAGGGAATCTGGATCGATTCTACTGCTTCCTGGAAGGATAGCAGTCAGTATGTGTCCTATAGTGATTACGACTACAATC
Organism: Fidelibacterota bacterium; assembly: GCA_029939675.1. Taxonomy (GTDB): domain Bacteria; phylum Fidelibacterota; class UBA8477; order UBA8477; family JABMPR01; genus JABMPR01. The sequence continues at coordinate 14,961 of JAOZSM010000007.1, read as the reverse complement.
CAGATTTGGGAAATGGATATGAATTTTATGCCCGACGCAACCCACCTACCTATCTCATTTCTACCAGCAAGACATCAGACATTCGGGGAGATATCATTTGGCAATTCAATCCTTGGAATGAACTGAAAACCGGGTTTCAGGTAAAACTGCATGATCTCAAGTTGTTAAATATTTATGACCCAAAAAGAGAGCACCCCTATCATGATAATTATAGAAAGTACCCCCTGGAAATTGCTGGCTATTTCCAGAATAAAATTGAGTTCCCCTATCTGGTGATTAATCTGGGAATCCGCTTTGATCAGGTAGATGGGAGGGCAACTTTCCGAACTGACCCCTTAGACGAAACTACTCAAGTTGAAGCCACACCTAAGAACCAGATTAGCCCTCGAATCGGGATTGCCCATCCCATATCAGATCGTACCAAAATTCATTTTGCCTATGGTCACTTCTTCCAAAACCCACAGTATGGTTACCTATACAACAGATTAGAGTATGATATCTCAGTACCTGCCCCTGTTTTTGGATCTCCAGATCTGGACGTAGAGAGAACCGTGGCTTATGAAGTCGGGCTTACCCATCAATTCAATCCAGCAGTCCTGGGACGTCTTAATGCTTTTTATAAGGATATCACCGGCCTGGTAGGGACCCATTATTATGCACCCTATGCCGATGATGCACCCAACCGGTATGTTGGATACACCTTGATCATCAACGAAGATTACGCTTTTTCAAAAGGGTTTGAGTTTAATCTGGAATTTGATCCCCATAAAATGCTTACAGCCCAAATGACCTACACCTATTCCATTGCAAAAGGAAGTGCCTCATATGCTGATGAGCAATATCCCGGGACAACAGAATCGACCAGACTTTATTACCTGGCTTTCGATAGAACTCATGGCCTGAACTTTTTTGGATCAATGAGAATTGGCAAACATCAAGGCTGGAAAGTTTTCAATACCCATCCTTTCTCAAGAACGGATCTTGGATTTGTTTTTCAAGCAGGCTCAGGCAAACCCTACACCCCCAGTGGTCGTGATATTGGACTGGTTGAAGCCAACTCACTGCGTAAGCCCTGGACCTACTCCCTGGATATGGTTGCTGGAAAACGTTGGTCTCTTCCTGGCAAACTATCGATCAGAACTTTTCTGGAAATACTAAATCTTTCCAACGCCTCAAATGTCAAGTACGTTTTTACAACTACAGGTGAGCCGGATTACACCCTGATAGCTGGACATAGTGAAGAATATATGCATAACCCCGCAAATTTTGGTCCTCCCCGCACGCTAAGACTCGGTCTAACCCTGGATTGGAGATAATGATGAATAAAAGCGCAGCTATTTATGTTATTCTGATCATTGTTTTTCAACTGGCTCAGATCCATGCAGCAGATCATGGTCTGCCTGAAAAGGAACAAGTGACTACGAAATCAATCCTTCTGGATCTTTCTGACAGGGCTGCTGGTACCCATGATGCCAGTAATATTAGATTATTTTTTGAGAATTATGGCCGCATCTCCCGCGGAGCGTTCTCTTACGGGAATGCGGGTGAATTCCCGATTAATAGTGGTCATAATTATTTGTGGAGGCTGTGCCCACTGGTTGGTGTAGCACCAGATACTGAATCAGGACGTGCAGCAAACGTGATCCAAAGCCTTTACGCAGATAAAGAGTGGGATGCTCTGGGCGGTTATCATAATCCTGCAACCACTGATATCGCGTTTAGTGATAATCCTGCTACCTGGCCTGCTTCAGTCTGGTTTTTTCAGGATGAGGAGGATCAACCCTTAATCGTTTCCAGTCAGGATAGCTACTGCGCCTACAATGATGCGACCAATACGGTTGACCCTCTTGGTATTCAGATAACCCAATTGGGTTACGCCTTCGTCCTGCCCGATATAAAAGATATGCTTTTCTTCACTTTTGAGATCACCAACTATTCAGAAGTCAGCTACGACAGCGTGTATTTTGGGTTTTATCACGATTTTGATATTGGTAATGACCCTGGAGGAGTGAATGACTATACAGACGACAAGCTTGAATTTGACTTTAATAATGACCTGATCATTGCCTATGATGCTGACAACTATTCTTCTGAATGGGGAATTGTGCCAGGTGTCATGGGGCTGGCATTTATCGAAACGCCTATGATCAACGGAGCCATGGCTGGTGTCACCGATATGCATTATGGTCGCTTTTATGATAACGATGATACCCAAATGGCCTTGTTATCCAGCAATCTTGATTATCTCCCTGAGGGAGTGAGTCATGACGACTTCTTTTTCACAGGCAGCTCCACCGACATTCATTTTGATGATCTAGGTACTATAGCTGCTGGTGGAATGGATGTAAATGGCACTATTTCATCGGGACCCTTTGACTTAACCCCTTCAGACACGCTCACATTTATTATCGGTTTGATCGCTGGAACCGATCGAGATGATCTCTATACAAATCTGGCTGCTGCCCATGATTTATATGCCAAAAACTTTGTTACTGCCCGACCACCTGAAACGCCTGAACTTAATGCTGAGACTGGCGATGGTTTTGTGACACTCTACTGGTCAGATGCGATAGAGTCTATTCCCGATGAGGCTTCTGGTATTTTGGACTTCGAGGGATATCACCTCTTCCGGAGTCTCGATTACGGCATGAACTGGGATCAGATCGATCGTAACACCGTTCCTGATGCTAGTGCTTACCCTGTCCCCCTGGCAAGTTTTGACCGGGTAAATGGGCTTGGAGATGATCTTGGAATTAAATACACTTATAGAGACGATACGGTTATCAATGGGTTTGAATACTGGTACTCCCTCACAGCTTTTGATCAGGGTGATTCAATAATTGCCCGGCTGGAGAGTCCCATTGGCAGTAAAACTGCTTCTAAGAATATTGTGAGTATTATCCCGCGAACAGATGCCAGCAATCATTCACCATCAAATGGTTCCGACATTACTTACACGGGGACCGGTCGTTCCAATTACTTATTGAAGATTGACCCCCTTTCCCCAGGGCTGTTGAGCACCTATAAGTACTCCCTTAGTTTCGACTATGTAGCCCGGAGTGAAATTGGAGACCATGGACTTATTGCAGTGCCTATTATTACGGATTCAAGCGTAACCCTGACCAAACACTACGGACTTGCTTTCACTTCAGCGAACAGCTTCGATGTCTATGACCGAACAACTCAAGTAAATCTGGGATCTGATATCCCCTTCTATCTTGGCTATGAATATCCTTTTGAAGCAGGTCTGGCTGTCCGTCTTGACCAGGCAGATGCCAGCAATACTCCTGAGGCTGGAGATTATCTAAGTGTGAATTTCTGTGCAACACTTAAGCGAATCACCGGGCAGGACACACTGATTGTAGTGAATGCTCAACAATTTGATCTTGACCTGCCCCTGGTCTCTGATGATGGTCTGTTATTGACTTTTGAGGCTCAACCGATCCTGCAGGATATCAATATTCCCCCCATCCTTGATTTTGATCTTGAATTCAATGTGGTCGATGAAGATGCTCTGTACAATGCCGCTTATCAGGTGTCCGTATCAGGAATAGGAACAGATCTTGATGATGAATCGTTTCTAGTTATTCAAGTCTTGCGAAATTCTGACATACTTATCATTGAAGCCGATACATTAATGAACATGGAATCAAGCTATTTTGATGGAATTGAAGCCACCGTTAGTTTTGATCCCGCTAATCCGCCCACTGTGGGTACATCAGCAACCCTAACTTCCGTCCTACCAGTTACCCCTCATATCCAGGATGCCTACACTTTTGGTATTTCGGAAAATACAATTGAGCCCATCCTGGCAAACGATGATCTGAATAATATAAAAGTAGTTCCCAATCCATATATGACCCATTCTGCCTGGGAGCATGATTATGGTTCAACCCGACGTGAGCCCATTCGGCAGCTGCAGTTCATCAACCTCCCCTCTGAATGTGAAATTTTCATCTTCACTTTATCCGGAAACTTGATCAAGACGATCGAGCACAATACTTCAAGTGGAACTGAAACCTGGGATATGCGAGCTGAAGGCGGCCGGGAAATAGTCTCTGGTATTTATCTCTACCAAGTCCGAGCGCAGGGATTTGAATATTTCAATAGATTTGCGGTGATCAAATGAATTACAATACAAATCGTGGATTTATCAGATTTGTCTTTGCGAGAAGTGCAACGACAAAACAAGCTCAACAGTTAAGTTTAGCATCTCAAGACCAAAGCCAAAATCAATCACCTGGAGTGGCGTTTAATCCAAGCATTGTTGCTAACAATTTTGGCCACAAAGACACGAAGGCACGAAGATATACAACAGCCTTGTATTATCTTTTGCCGATCAGGAAGAGATTTTACAATGTAGAAAAGAGTGACTCGTTACTATCCTTCGCGACCTCTGCGGCTCTGCTTGCCCGGCGAAGCTTATCGAGCGTAGAGGGGCGTACTCTGCGAGAGGGCTTGCTCACTCTTCAGTCTGTCTTGTGGATCATGATTTTTACAACTGGTTTACACGCCCAAAATCCAAATCTTGGAACCGTAGGTGCCCAGTTCCTGAAGATACCCACTGGTGCCCGATCAGCGGCCTTGAGTGGTGCGGTAACAGGAATGTCAATTGATGCCGCAGCTCTATTCTGGAACCCGGCAGGAATAGCTCAGGATCATACCCATGCCTTCCATTTTTCACATACACCCCATATGACATTTTTTGATGTTACGGCAATAGGGTACACCTTGAGTTCTCCAAAATATGGTACTGTGGGACTCCAGGTCCTTGCTATGGGAATGGAAAAAATGGAAATAACTACAGAGTTCCAACCGGATGGAACTGGGGAATTCTTTGATTCTCAGGATCTTCAGTTAGGCGTGAGTTATGCCCGGAAACTGATTGATCAATTCAGCGTGGGAGTCACCCTGAAATATATTCGCCAACGCATCTGGCATGAAACAGCTACCAGTATGGCTTTCGATTGCGGGACACACTATAATATTGAGTTTAACCATTCCACCATTGCTATGTCTATGCGTAATTTTGGGCAAGAACTACGTTTTGAGGGTTCTGACCTGATTACTTTCTACGATCCTCTGGATCAGTACCCCAATCGTTTGATACCAACATATCTGCAAACTGAAAATTATGCGCTCCCTTTGATCTTTCAATTTGGCCTGGCAACGGACCTCTTACAAACCCCTTTTCTTCATTCAAGACTGGCCCTGGATGCCACTCACTATAATGATCAGGATGAAGAAGTTCTGGTTGGCCTGGAAACAATCATCGCCCAACGTTTCATTCTGCGGGGCGGTTATAAATTTAACAATGCTGATGAAAGAGGCAGCCTGGGAGTTGGTCTTCATCACCGCGTAGATGATGTCATCATTAAACTGGATTACGCCTATGTACTCCATGAATATCTTGAGGACACCCAGTTTATTTCGGTGGATTTAATTTTCTGATCTGTGGAGATGCATTGCATTATTTGTATTACCAGGCGGGGATTCGAATCCCCGCCTGGATGAATCCCTAAATCCGCGCAAAATATTGGTTTAGGTTGGCCTCTGTGGGCAGATTTATTTTTTTTCGGATGCGGTGACGGTAGATCTCCACTGTATTCAATTGGACGTTTAAGAGATTGGCAATTTCTTTGGAGGACAGGTTTAAACGGAGCAAAGCACAAACTTTGACCTCCCGTTGAGAAAGTTCGCTATGGTCTCGACGGAGATTCTCAAAGAAATCAGTATGCACTTCCGTAAACCACTTTTCAAATTCGCCCCAATCCTGATCAGACTTAAATAAATTCTTAAAGTATCTGACCACCCCATTAAAGCGTTCACGCATCTCATTGGCATCCATTTTCTGGATATCTTTCAGCTCTTTAAACAGGTTATTCATGATCTCCTGTTTTTCAGTAACACAAATGGATTGACTGACCAACTCTCTTCTTAAATGGTCAACTTTCAGTTGCATCTTTTCAGTTTCAACGCGTTGGCGCTCTTCTATTTCCAGCTTTAGTTCAGCCGTACGTTCTATGACCAATGCTTCCAACTTCTTTTTCTCAAGCTCCATATGTTTCATTCGGAGACGGACATAGATGAGGATCATGACTATTAATCCAAGCGACGATACAAGCTTAAACCACCAGGTTTCCCAAAATGGTGGCAAAATTGAAATAGCCAGGGATACTCCCGCTTCGTTCCACAAGCCATCATTGTTGCTAGCCTTCACTCTAAAGATGTAATCCCCGGGCTCTAAATTCATATAGCTCACTTGATGATTGGCCCCAGCATCGACCCAGGAATCATCAAAATTTTCCAGCATATAGGCAAACCGATTCCGCTCTGTATCTGAGTAATCCAGGGCAGAATAAGTAAAAGTAATTGTCCTATCCAGGTGACTCAAAATAATCTTATTCGTTTCAGTAATGGATTTGCTTAGGACGGTCCGACCATCAGACATTTCCCCAATAGGGACATCGGTATAATTAATTTTTAAATTCGTGATCACGACGGGTGGGATATGATTGTTATTCAAAATAGAGTCGGGATGAAAGCGATTGAAACCGTTAGCTCCACCAAAATACAGATAGCCCTGTGAATCTTTCAAGCCGGAGTTGTAAAAAAACTCAGTACCCTGGAGTCCATCAATAAGGGTGTATCGATTAAGAAATCCCTGCTCCGGATCAACTTTAATTATGCCATTATTCGTAGATAACCAGAGAAACCCGTGATCATCTTCCAGAATTTTGTAAACGATGATATCAATATTATCAAAGCCAATATCCAATGTGGAAAATGTTTGGCGGGTTGAATCCAGTTTATTTAGACCACCCCCTCGAGTACCAATCCAGAGATTATTCCGACTGTCTTCATGGAGGGTTAATACACAATTGCTCCCAATACAATTATCATCATCAATAGCATATTTATACGCAGTAAATGATTCAGTACCCGCCTGAAATCGATTCAAACCACCTTTAGCTGTTCCAATCCAAAGCACATCGGCATGATCTTCAAGAAGTACATAAATACGGTCCCCGCTGATACTTGATGAATCATTTGGATCATATTGAAACCGGGTGAAATTATTTGTCTCTCGATTGAAACGATTCAAACCCTTGTTTTTAGTCCCGACCCAGATCGTCCCATTACGACGCTCTGTGATAGAAAGGATATTTGATTCACTTAGGCTCATTGGATCTGAAGCGCGATTAAAATATAGACTCAGGCGTGTGCCACTAGCTGGGTCAACCTCAGACAGTCCTGCAGCGGCACTCCCCATCCAGGCCATGCCGGTTTGATCAATCATAACCTGCATAGCATAATTCAGACTCCAGACTGGCTTACTATCATCGGTCTGGTAATATCTATATGTACCACTAACAGGATTAAAGCGATTTGTGCCCCCTGGCATGGTCGTAAACCAGATGTCTCCACCCTGATCTTCAGCAAGGGAGTAAACACTATTTGCACTTGGACCCTGGGGATTATCTACGTCATACCTGATGTGCTCAAAACGGATCTGTTTGGGCTTGTAAATATTGATACCCTTTGACTCGGAACCGGCCCAGACCAATCCCTGCTCATCAATAAAGCATGATTGGATAATCTCATCATTGATGCTGCCAGGGTTTTGATCATCATGAACATTGAAACTGAATGCTTCAGTCTTTGGATCAAAAACAGTCAGTCCACTCACTGACCCCAGCCATAACTGGCCCATTTGATCTTGAGCAATAGAATATAGAAAATTCGCTCCAACTGCGTTATACGAATTAGTTGCTTGTTTATAATGATTCAGGATTCCGTCCTTAAAATCATACCTCACCAGGCCAAACCCATACCGACTTAACCAAAGATAATCATGGTCTCTATCTTTGGTAATACTGGTGATAGGGCGTGTTCCGGACCGGGAGGGATGAAACAATCCATTTTGGATGTTTGTGATTTTTCCTGATAGTAGATTCAATGTTGCCAGAGAGCCATTACCCAGTCCTAGCAACAAAGTCCCTGGCATGATTTCAGCGATGGCTGAGATGTGGCTGCTGGAAAGGGTTGAGCTGTCCCCCTCAACATGGAAGTATTTTTCAAATTCAAGTTGGTCTTTATCCAGGCGATTGAGACCCTGTTGAGTTCCGACCCAAAGGGTTTGTTCAGAGTCTTCAAAAAGGGTGATCGTAAGATTGCTGCTCAGGCTCCCTGGATCAGTTGCGTCGTGTCTAAAATTTGTAAAGTTTTCTGTATTACGATTATATCTGGCCACCCCCCCCATTTCAGTAGCAACCCATAGGGATCCATTATGATCTTCAAGTAAGCCTAATACTCGATGACCGGGGAGACTGTTGAGGTCATTGGGATCATTATTGAATGATCTGAAATTATAGCCGTCATAGCGATTCAGACCAAAGCGGGTACCAAACCACATAAAGCCCCGATTATCCTGAAGAATGGCATAAACAGTTCCCTGGGAGAGCCCGTCTTCGACTGTAAGGTGATCAAACTTTAGTTGGTCTTCATGACCGTAACAAAAGACAGCTATAAATAGCAAGAACAGATATCGGTATAAAAACAAACAGGCTCCCCGTTGTTGCGACCTAAATGATAACGCTTTAATCCTTTCCTGCAATATAGGATAATATCTGGAAAATGAAACTGTGGGGAGTAAAGGTAAGAAGGGGCGGGTATCCATTAATTTAGTCTGGATGATAGTCGCGGCACCTACGTGGAGAACATCAACTTCAATGGTAAAAATATCACCCTTCGATCAACCAATGGACCTGAAGCAACAATTATCGATGGAAATGGAAATGGCAGTACGGTTACCTTTGCTTCTGGAGAAACAAGTGCTGTTCTGAATGGCTTTACCATTACCAATGGTAGCGGAAGCATCTGATGTGAAGCTGTTTATCTACGATGTACGAGGTCGTTTAATCAACACACTAACTACTGACCACCAACCTGAAGGAGCTTATCAAGTTCAATGGGATGGCCTAAACCAAGTTGGAAAACCGGTGAGTACCGGTGTGTATTTCTGTCGATTGGAGGCGGGGAGTTTTAGCCAGACAATTAAGATGGTATACCTACAATAAACCTGTTTTCAGGGAGCAGAGCGAGCCAAACAGGTTGCAGAGTCGGGGTTGAGTTGAAACCAGCTTATACCAATTGCACTTCCAATCAGCCCATGACTTCTGCATCTTTTCCCGTTTCTCTGCACTTAAAGTTTCTACCATAGCTATGGCTATGCTTAAAAACTTGAAGATTGACGCCCCCGCAAAAAGTCCCTCTCGCAGAGAACGCAGAGACGCAAAGTGTTGATAATTAAAAACATAGCCCGTATTCGCCTAAATGACTATATTTATTGATGTTAAGGTGATTTTCATGTTCTGTCATATACTTTTTGCGGGGGCATCAAGATTGATAAACGAAAAAATATTTTGAATTCATAGGCCGCTTGGAAATGCAAGTGGTATTAGTCATCGTTACACTCTCCCGGAAACTGGTTAGCTGGACAGAATATTGGATATGCAAGCGGGGATTCGAATCCCCGCTTGGTCAATTGAGTTTTTTGCGCATCACCGTAAAATCACCAGGATCGTGATCAAAGGGGATATAGCCCAAACCGGTCCCACCATGAACCACATCAACAGGACGTTTCCGGGCATTTAACAATCCTTTGACCTGGATAGTGACTGTTTTACTGGGTGAGATGACCTCAAGGCTATCCTCCACTCTGATCTGGTTCTTAATCTCAAATTCTAAAAGTTGAGCCACCTGATCCCAGCCGATGACCATTCCAGCATTCTGGTGGGTGAAATCCTGGGATGAAGGATCAACATAGTTTTGCCCATATTCCTGGGGATTCTTGGTGTAAAATCCTGAAATATAGCCCCGATGAGCAATGCCGATCAAGTCCTGGAGATTTTTTGAATCAAAAGGCCTATCATTTATTACGTCATCGATGGCTTTGCGGTAGGAGCGGGCCACCATGGCGGCATAGTAGACTGATTTGGTACGACCTTCCACCTTATAGCTTACGATTCCGGCATCCCGCATTTGTTGAATTAGCTCGATGGAACACAGGTCCTTGGCATTCATCATGTAGGTGCCATGTTCATCTTCAAGCATATTGAAATGTTGCCCCGGACGTTTTGGTTCTTCCAAAAAGAATCCATCACCGGGTGATTGATATTTTTCGGGCTGGACAATCTCTTCGCTTTCCAAGGCAAGTAAACTGGGGGTTTTTTGACCAAAATTGTAGCCCCAGCGACATGAGTTGGTACAGGTCCCCTGATTGGCATCCATATTATTCATGTAATTGGTGATCAGACAGCGACCGGAGTAAGCGATACAGATGGCACCATGGACAAAAGCTTCCAGCTCAACATCTGGGACCTTTGCATGAATCTCGGCAATTTCTTTTAGACTTAATTCCCTGGATAGGATAATCCTGCTGGCTCCATGATCACGCCAAAAAGCAGCACTGGCCCAATTGGTACAATTCGCCTGGGTTGAAAGATGAATATCCAGATCAGGAAATTCTTTGCGAGCCAAATATATTAGACCAGGATCTGACATAATCACAGCATCTGGATCGTACTGCATCATGCGCTCCAGCTCAACCATGAAACCCTTGATTTTGCTATTGTGGGCATAAATGTTCATGGTAAGATAGATCTGTTTGCCCAGGTCATGGGTATAGGCGATAGCTTCTACCAGGGATTCCTTCCGGAAATCATTTTCCCGGGTCCGCAACGAATAGCGAGGCACACCAGCATAAACCGCATCTGCCCCATAGGCGAAGGCATATTTCAGTTTTTCAAAGTTGCCTGCGGGTAAGAGGAGTTCAGCATTTGTTTTTATCATGGATTACTTCCAGTCTGAATTCTTGATCATATCTAACATGCCCAGTTTAAACGAGTACTCATTTGATTGCACTAGTTTTCTCCCCCTCGGGAGAGATGCCCAACCTGCCACGGCGTAGTTTCACGGAAACATAGATGGGAGGGCAGAGGGAGCGTATCCATAAGCAAAGTGCAATGGAATTTAGTTGTGACAATTCGCACAAAGTAATTTCGCAGACAAGGTCGAATTTAAAGATGCTTTTTTAATTTTTCCTGTATTCGAAAATATTTTTCGCAGGCATTGATTATGATATCACTAATAAAACACGTATATACAACATATTGAGCCAAAATGTCTGATAACCCCTAATAGTTGTGGGTGTTGAACGTTTCACCATGATATAACAAAATTCCAACAAATTGGGTATTGACAGGTGAAAAGTGCCGGTCTATCTTGCGCCGCAATGGATGGAGTAAATTAAGAAATCTATGGAACTTATCTGGGCGGAAAACCCCGTAGGGTCCATTCATTATGTGATGTCTGTCACAGTCGTTGCAAAAATTGTATATCCACTAAAAGGAGGAAAACAAGAACATGAGTAAACGTTACTTATTTGCTGTACTGCTCGTTGTTGTAATGGTTCCAGCATTGGCCCTGGCTCAGGGTACCCTTACTGGTACAGTTACAGATGGCAACACAGGTGATGCCCTACCAGGCGCAAATGTGATCGTTGATGGCCAGCCATATGGTGGTGCATCTGATTTGTCCGGCGCCTACGTTATTGAAGGCATTCCAGCCGGTAATTACACCGTATCCGCTTCTGTGATCGGCTACGAAACAATCTCAATGAGTGCTCAGATTGCCAGCGGTGTTGCTACAACCCTGAATTTTGCACTTACCAGTCAAGCTTTGGAAATGAGTGCTTTGGAAGTGCTAGCCTCCCGTGCTGATAGAAACACACCCGTAGCCTATACAAATGTTTCTAAAGAAGAAATGGAAGTTCGTCTTGGTTCGCAGGATATTCCATTGGTTCTTAACACAACCCCATCAGTATACGCTACCAATCAGGGTGGTGGTGCTGGTGATGCCCGTATCAATGTTCGTGGATTCAACCAGCGTAATGTTGCTGTGATGATCAACGGTGTTCCTCAGAATGATATGGAAAACGGTTGGGTATATTGGTCAAACTGGGATGGTGTTGGTGATGCAACATCTTCAATCCAGATGCAGCGTGGACTTAGTGCTGTAAACCTGGCTACCCCTTCTATTGGTGGAACAATGAATATTATCACCGATCCTACTGCCCTTCAAGCTGGTGGAAGCTTCAAACAAGAAGCTGGATCAGGTGACTTCTTAAAAACTACTGTTAACTATAATACTGGCCTAATCGGTGACAAAGTTGCTCTTAGCAGCACCATCGTTCGTAAAACCGGTACCGGTATTGTTGATAAAACCTGGACCGACTCATGGGCTTATTATTTTGGTGCAGCTTATGCTGTCAGTTCAGACAATCGTTTTGAAGTATATGCCATTGGCGCCCCTCAGCGTCATGGCCAGAATCTGTATAAACAGAACGTAATGGCCTATGACCAGGAATTTGCAGCAGAAGTAGCCGATAAAGATGCTATGGATGCCGTTGATTCTGATGGTGATGGCGACAGTGACTGGCAAGAGTATAATGCTCAGTTCACCAAAGATGATGGCACAGACGCTGGTCGTTTATTTAACCAGAACTGGTCTCCCATAAGTTCTGATTATGCCGGTGAACAGTACTGGTATATGTATGGTGATAAAACCATGGAACGTCATGATCCTAATTTCCTGAACGAACGGGAAAATTACTTTCACAAACCTCTGGTTAACTTGAACCATTATATGAATATTTCTGAGAAATTAAGATTATCCTCAGTTCTGTATTGGTCAGGTGGTTCCGGTGGTGGTACTGGTACTTATGGTAAAATCCCCACCATGGATGCTGACGGCAACCTTGGTGATGATGATTACAAATTCTACTATGGTAGCGGTCCCTGGACCCGTGATTGGGATGCTCTTATCGCCATGAACTCAGGCTCGGAAGATTCAGTTTATGTTGACAAAGGTCTCCTGGAGCGCACACATGGTGACAACAACAACCAGTCCGTAGGTATTTTACGTAATAGTATCAACCGTCAAAGCACCATCGGCTTGATCTCCAAACTGAACTTTGACATGAGTGAAATGCTCAAACTCCAGATTGGTATTGACTGGCGGACTGCTGGTATCGAACATGCTCGTGAAGTTCGTGATCTGTTGGGTGGCGATTATTATCTGGATTTTGCTGATGATAACGCACCTAATGGGAAACGCGTTGAGCTGGGTGATATCATTGCTTATCACAATGAAACCACAGTTGACTGGATTGGTGGCTTTGCTCAGGGTAACTATACTGCCGGTGCAATTTCTGCTTACGGTATGGCTGGTTTCTCTTCCATTAAGTACTCTTACCAGGATCACTTTACTGTTGCCAATGAGATCATCAAATCTGATGCAATTGGCGCCATGCAGGTAAAGGGTGGTGGTAAATTTCATCTTGCTGATAATTTCAGTGTTTTCGGAAACTTTGGCTATGTTGAAAAACCACCGATTATGGACAATGTGATCTACTTTGATGGTACGGTTGCTTCTGACCCAGCCAATGAAAA
>JAOZSM010000007.1:0-1347 GCA_029939675.1 Fidelibacterota bacterium | reverse complement strand
TTAAGTTTTGGCGACTGGTCTTTTGTTGCTGATGCTGACGGTGATTATCAGGAAAATGAATATGATGCTAACGGCAATGTTATTGGCCTAAAAACCACTACCTATTCCTATGCTCTTAAAGATCTGAAGGTTGGCGATATGCCCCAGACAGCTTATATCATTGGCGCAACCGTAACTCCTATCAGTGGCTTCAGAGTCCAAGCTCTATATAGTATTTACGACAATAACTACTCCGATTGGAGTCCTGCCAGTCGTGAATATGATGGTGATGATACCCATGCTGATCGTGAACAGGTCTGGATGGCTCCTGGCTATTCAAAAATGGATGTTCATGCTTCTTTTGATCTACCCAAGATCGCTGGAATCGATGCTCAGCTGTTTGCCCACGTATTCAATGCACTTGACAATACTTATGTTCAAGATGCTGTTGATCATAGTCAGTACAATGGCTTTAAAATCAAAGATGCTGACGGTAACACCATTAATGACCATACTGCTGCAAGAGCAGAGGTCTTCCTGGGAACCCCCCGTTACATGAATGTTGGTTTAAAACTTCATTTCTAAACCATCATACATATAGTTCTAAAAAAGTCCCGGGCTTCGGCTCGGGACTTTTTTTGTTCAATAAATTACTGTGCGCAATCCCCCCCTCCAAAAGGGAGGGGAAATTCATGCAATCACCTGGCTATTTGCCTTGTATAAAGCTTGTTGATAGCATGACATTCCTCCCCCTTTGGGGGAGGTGTCCTGAAGGGACGGAGGGGGCGCTTATCCTTGGTAAAGTGATGACACCTATCCGGTTAAGGACAAACCCTCCCCCTCTGGGAGATGTCCATAGGGCAGAGGGGGTTCCATGGCTAGATACAATATCGATATTTTCAGAAGTTTTCCTCGAAAAGCTGTAACCATCTGTAGTTGAGTCTATTAAACCGATTATGACATTCTAATCTTGTGCAACATTGTTAATATCAGATACTTGTACACACTATACTTTAGAATTTCCCCATAAACGAAATCCCGGAGGGATGTAATGTGAATAGCTGCAGGTGTAACCTGCAGTTAAAGAAAATGGATAAAACAAACTCTGGAAGAGTTTAACAATGTTTGGCTATACATAAATGTACTTCATAAATTATAAATGTTTGTCGCACAGTTCAACCCTTCCAGGGTTAGATAACACATAGATCTTTTGCCACGGATTACATCCGTGGCTATTCATATTTATCCCCTTCGGGGAACTACGGAAGAAAAACTTCTGTTTTTACAAATATCATGTCCAGATCAATTGGGGAAAGATTATCTAGTTTTTGATCTTACCATGTAAAACAACCCTGCAAATAGTCCTAT
>JAOZSM010000326.1 GCA_029939675.1 Fidelibacterota bacterium | reverse complement strand
TGCATGTTGCTGATAGCCTTTCAATGATGAGTGGGATAGGCACCGGTCAGGATGGATTAGCCTACAGTATCTCACCAGCCGTACTAGAGACTTTGCCAGTGAACAATAATATTATTGAAGCCTGTACTTTAGAGACGATGATGAAAGTAAATGAGCTAAGCAGCCTTTATATGGCAACTTAGTTCACAATAAATAGGATACAAAAGCATGGCGTATAATATCCTGATAGTTGATGATTCTGCAATCGTTAGAGCAGTTATTAAAAAGGCGCTGACGATATCCGGAGTGGATGTTGGCGAGCTATTTAATGCTGCCGATGGGCAGCAGGCTTTGGAAATTGTGGCAAATGAATGGGTTGATCTTGTCTTTGCTGATATCAATATGCCGGTCATGGGGGGCATTGAGATGGTCAGGCGTATGTCAGAAGATGGTTTGCTGACAACGATCCCGGTCATTGTCGTTTCTACTGAGGGCAGTGCCACCCGCATTGAGGAGCTCAAAGCGCAAGGGGTCAGTGACTATCTTCGCAAACCCTTTACTCCTGAGCAAATTCGAGAGGTTGTAGATAAAGTAATGGGAGAGAATCATGGAAAATGAACGGATTCAGCTGCTGGAGAATGTGTTTTGTGATGTTTTCGAGAACCTGGCGTTCATGTTTGGTGAACTCGTAGATAAAAGTGACTTAATGCATAATAATATGAAACATACGTTGGCCCAGATGCGGTTTGATGGTGACAGGACAGGAGAGGTCATACTCACAGTCCCTGATGAGATGTGTCCGGAGATCGCTGCCAATGTTCTGGGCATAGATCCTGATGATGATCAAGTGTACGATCTGGCTGGTGACGCCTTAAAAGAAATGCTTAATATCATATGCGGGCAACTGTTAACAGCGCTGGAAGGATCGGATCCCGTGTTTGATCTTACAGTACCCAAGATTCAAAATATCAAGATCGAAGATTGGAATGAGTTGCTCAAACGGGATGAGTCACTGGCCTTTATTGTGGATGATTATCCCGTAATATTGTATGTGAAAATGGACAAATAGCAGGTGCTTGTATGAAAAATATTCGAGTATTGATTGTTGATGATTCTGCAGTTGTTCGACAGATATTTACCAGGGAATTGTCACGAGATAGTCAGCTTGAAGTGGTTGGAACTGCTGCAAATCCATATATCGCCCGCGATAAAATTATCAAGCTAAAACCCGATGTAATTACCCTGGATATAGAAATGCCTCGCATGGATGGCATCACTTTTCTCAGAAAATTGATGCACCATTTCCCCTTGCCTGTGATCGTTGTCTCTTCATTGACTGTTGCCGGTGGAAAATTAGTTCTTGAAGCCATGGAGGCTGGTGCTGTTGATGTGCTCTCGAAGCCAGGAGCAGCTTATTCTGTAGGTGATATGTCCATTGAGCTGATTGATAAGATTAAAGCAGCCTCCCATGTCGTAGTAACCAAGCCCAAAAAAACAAACACCGATCCAGTATTACCCAAGCAAAAATACGCCATGTCTGAGACGACCAACAAAGTCATAGCCATTGGTGCGTCTACTGGGGGAACCAAAGCGCTTCAACAGGTACTGCAGGCCTTACCGGCCAATTCACCTGGTATTGTGATTGTGCAACACATGCCCGAACACTTTACCAGAGCATTTGCGGATCGACTCAATTCGATCTGTGATATGGAGATCAAGGAGGCTGAAAACGGCGATCAAGTTTATCCGGGTCGGGCCCTGATTGCCCCTGGCAATTCTCATATGTTGTTAAATCGTTCAGGGGCTCAATATTTTGTACAACTTAAAAATGGACCATTGGTGAGTCGACACCGACCATCTGTGGATGTACTTTTTAAATCAACTGCTCGTTATGCTGGTGCTAATGCTGTCGGTGTTATAATGACCGGGATGGGTAGTGACGGGGCTGCTGGCTTATTAGAAATGAAAAATAGTGGGGCTCAGACGGTCGCTCAAGACGAAAAAAGCTGTATCGTGTTTGGCATGCCCAAAGTTGCTATCGAGTTGGGGGGAGCTGATGAGATTGTCAGCTTAAATAATATCCCCAGGAAAATATTGGATCTGGCGCAATAAATATTCTGGCGCAGCGTGGTGTAACCATTTACGGTGTAAGTAGATTTCTTGGGCATTTGTGCGTGTCAGTTATCGAACGTCACTATGTGGATCTGTTATAAAAAAACTATACGGAGATGTCCGCTACACTAGACGAAGCGATACCTAAAATCTCATGGTAGAATCTTCAGACACAGTGAACTCAAGTTCAGTATATGTGAGTGATCTATATGCAAGATAGTTAGATATTCCATGTGCGCTCCGTGTGCACTTTTACCTGTATTTAGTGTACTATACAATGGAATCAACAGTGCATAACACCGTATTCTACACTATGTGTAAGAGAAGTATAATCAATGTGATAGAGGTGTACCCGGGGCCTGATCCGCTATCGCGGACAAGGTCGAACCGGCACGGCTTTAAGGGCCGAGGGATTTTAAGTCCACTACTAGGTGTATGTAAGTAGTGTATAAATAGGGTGATACAGGTCTATTTCGATTACCGTGTGCACGATATGTGCGGTGAATCTGGCCTGTTTTCAAGGGGTTATTGTCCCTTGTGCTTCCTAACATTGACTGCTTTCCAGTTCAAAGAAGGATGAGACGTGATCCGATTCTGAAGGTCCGCATCTTGAGTAAGGAGACTTCCATCGATCCTACCCTCGTCAAGTATCAGATCCAGAAACTCCTGCTCCTTATCGCTGAATGGAAGAAGCGATTCCATGCCACGTTTGCAGCCCTCAACGAGCGAGTTGCCGTATTCCCTTGGTGTTCCCAAAGTTTTTGCAACTTGAGTGTCCAGAGTTGGTATCAGCTGACTGTTGATATCACCTGGATCGAAACCGATATCGTCTATAGCAATTGTGCGCCAATCTTTGCGGTTCATGGCACCGTAAAGAACAAAGCCGAGGCGTAGCTT
>JAOZSM010000325.1 GCA_029939675.1 Fidelibacterota bacterium | reverse complement strand
GCAAATGCGATTGCTTCCATAAATGGAGAGGGACCGATCTGCTGGTAGAATTCCACATGAGGTGTAATAAGATGACCAACTCCAAACTTCGCGAAATGACCATGAACATCCACCATCAATCTATCCGTGAGGCCATAGGAGAGACCGGGAGTCAGCTCCCAATGATCAAGAGTGGGCTGATCTCGATCATCTATCATGTAGTCATGGTGCAAATGGAAGACAAATGCTCCTTGAGGTGCCGTATTGTAACTTTCTAATGAAATAAACTCCATGGCATGGTGAGCTTGCAGTGATCCAATGGTAATCAATACTACAAAAACAGTTTGTTTCAGTTTCATTGTAGCTTTCCCCTACAGTTGTCGACCGGTTGTTGAGCGTAATAGATCGATATGTTTCACGCCCTTCATCGCCCGGATGGAATCATACAGTTTACCAACCTGATTTGCCGGTCCTTTGGCCAGGATGATCTCCATGCAATTGTCGTGATCCAAATGGACATGCTGGGATGAGATGATGATTGTGAAGTAATCATGTTGGAGTTCCATGAGATCGTTTACCAGGTGACCATGGTGATGGTCATAAACAAAGGCGATGGCACCGGCAATGATCTCATCTTCCTGCCACTGTTCCCGGACCAGGGCTTCCCGCATGAGATCACGCAGGGCTTCCGAGCGGTTTTTGTAATTTCGTTCGCTAATGAACTCGTCAAATTTATCGAGTAATTCTGTTTCAACTGAAACGCCAAATCGCTGTAATTTCTTCATGATTTCTCCGTAAGGTAACACGAATACACAAGTCGTGCCACGAATATATACTATTAAACGGCGCTTGAATCGCTGTCTGAAGATACCTTGATACAATCAAACCTGGTATTCCCACCTACAGGAATGCATTTTCCAAGCAATCAGAGAAAGGAACCTCATGAAATATACAAAACTAGGGAAACGCGGACCCAAAGTATCTACCATAGGATTTGGCGCCTGGGCCATTGGGGGCCTGAATTGGGGACCCACCGATGATCAGGTTTCAATTAAGGCCTTGCATGCTGCCTTAGATGCTGGTGTCACATTCATTGATACTGCCGATGTTTATGGATTTGGACATTCCGAGGATCTTATTGCCAGCGTGATCAAAGAGCGGGGCAAAGGGGATGTGATTATTGCCACCAAAGCTGGTAATGACTTTTACTATGCCGATAAAGAAACCGATGAAGGCTATGGTGCCATTCAGCAAAACTATAAAAAAGAATACTTGATCGAAGCAGCCGAGAAGAGCCTCAAACGATTGGGTGTTGAAACACTGGATATACTGCAATTACATAGTCCTGATCTGGAAAAGCTGGAACGCGATGAACCGTGGGAGGCTTTATCCATTCTTAAGGAACAGGGCAAGATCCAGCACGCTGGACTTTCCATCCAATCTTTCAAGGAATCCGACCAGGCCCATCTTCTTGATAAACACTCTGATCTACTGGATTGCATCCAGGTGCGTTACAATCTTCTGGAGCGGAAAGCTGAAAAACTGCTTTTCCCAAAAGCCCTGGAACATGGAATTGGCGTAATTGTACGCATCCCCATGTTGTTTGGTTTGTTAAGTGGGAAATTTAATCGCAAAAGCATTTTTGAAGGCGATGATCATCGTCAATTTAATCTGGATCAGGATAAGCTGGAAAGCTATCTCAGTAAAATGGAATCCATGGCCGATCTGTTTGAGCGCTATCCGAATTGGAGTCCGGCGCAAGTGGCTCTGCGTTTTGGAATTTCACACCCGGCCTGTCATGTTTCCATACCAGGTGGTAAAACACCTGAACAGGTTCAGGAAAATAGTGCTGCTTCTGATATGCCGGAAATTTTATTGAAAAAGAGGTAAAGACACCTTGCAGAATAATTATAAAAAGATTCTTATCACCGGTGCCAGTACAGGAATTGGTCGTCAATTAGCCCTGGATTATGCCAAAGGTGGTGCAGCACTATGGCTGTTGGCTCGGTCAGAATCCAAACTATATGATTTAGCTGAAGAGGTTCGCAATGCGGGTGGTGAGGCCCAGATTTTAGTCTGTGATGCAACCCTTGAACCAGTGCTGATGGGTGCTCTCCAATTTGCTCAGGCTGCCTCTGGTGGCTTTGACCTGGTCATCGTCAATGCGGGGTGGGGGGGCAAAATGAAATATCCTGGAGCAAAAAATATCCAGGTTCTCAACCAAGTGATCGACCTGAATTTCAAAGCAGCCACCCAGACTCTGGAGTTCTTTGCCCGGCACATGGTTGAAGCCCGTCATGGACATCTTGTGGGTATCTCCAGTGTTGCAGGTTTCCGGGGACTCCCAGGCGGTGCCGCTTACAGTGCTACCAAGGCCGGTCTCATAACGTATCTGGAATCCTTACGTTTTTCCCTGCAACCCTTTGGCGTTAAAGTAACCGATATCCGTCCCGGTTTTGTCCGCACCCCCATGACTGACCAGAACAAAGTTCCCATGCCTTTTCTTATGGAAGTGGACCGGGCCAGTTCCAAGATTATCCGGGCAATTGCGCGAGGACGCAAACGTTTCACTTTCCCCTGGCAAATGGCGATTTTTGTACACCTGATGAAAGCCCTTCCAGATGTGCTATATGATTGGGCCGCAACCAAATCGTATGGCGATATGGCAGTCTCCGGCCGCAAAGGCAAATCCGAGGAGAACTCAGCTGGCTAAAAAATGATGTTTGACTTTTTAACGAAAGACAACCTGCCTGTAAAAAGCAGACCCAACTATGCCAGTAATGCAGAGCAAAGTAGATAGCTCTAAATTAGCTCAAGCTATAAGTTACTTTCCTCGACAAATGTTTTAGAAATCCTACAATGGCCATCTCTATTGTCATTGTTTTTCAATAATTGCAAGCTAGATTACTACCAATAATTTAGCAAAAGGTGTGATATTTGAGTAGATCATTACTCATTGTTCAAGAGTGAAAAAAGCAGGGGGTTTCATGGATATTAATACTTCATCATTCG
>JAOZSM010000324.1 GCA_029939675.1 Fidelibacterota bacterium | reverse complement strand
GCTACAATTGCAGAATCATTCTCGAAGAATTGAGTATAGAAAACTGCATCAGAAACCGTATCAATTGGCGTGGTCTCATCCAGAGAATAACCATAGCGAATTACTGCATCACTATATGATTTGAGATTCCAGGTGTTGGGTGCAATTTTTAGTTTGGCACCAAAACTGGTTTCAAATGATTTTGTCAGCTTATATACAAGGTCAGTTTTTAAGATGGTTTCCTGTTCAACGGTGATACCTTCATAAAACGTGTCGTGATCGTTGTCATCAGTAACTCGGTAGGCATCGATATCAATGTTAACATAGTTTTGTCCCAATGATGCAATCAGATATCCTTTGGTGGAAAATAGGTTCTTATAGGTTAAACCCAGGGTGTGCTGTTGACTGGCATAAGCCACGTTTTCAGCTCCCCGATTCTGAGGACCATCTTCACCAACGATCTCAATCTCATCTACACCACCGAGATAATTGAGATATATTTTTTCACTGGGACTAAGGTCATAACTGACTTTTCCCTGGAAGGTCCAATATTTGGGGATGGCCATGAGACCACTTTGCTGGATGACCAGATCCAGAAAAGAGCGTTTAACAGATGCGATATATGAGGATCGTTCATTGATCGGGCCCTCAAGTGTAGCCCCAAACCCTGCCATATCGAAGCTGAAAGCAGATTCGCGGGTTTTTCTATTGCCCTCACGAACAGTTACATCCATTACAGAGGACAATTTGTCACCATAACGAGCTGGAAATGAACCGGCAAAGAAGTCGATCTTTTCGATAAATTCAGTATTGACCATAGTGATTGGACCGCCACCGGCTCCTTGTTGGGGATAGTGAACCGGGTAGGGGATATCCAGGTGATCCAATACAAATAGATTCTCACCGGGAGAACCACCACGGACGATGATTTCATTGGTTTGATCTGCACCTGAAACAACAGAAGGTAAGGATTGCATCATACTTAGGATATCGTGGGAACCAACTGGATCAGAGCGAATTTCTTCAAAATCAACACTGCGCACACTGGTTGAAGCATCTTTAACCCGTTCAAAAAAACCTGCTGTCACAACAATATCAGCGCCCGTGAGTACCGTGGGTTCCAGAGCTATATTGATTACAGATGATCGACTGGAGAGTGCCCTTACATTGGCCTTTGCCTGAGATTTATAGCCGATCATATGAACTCTGAGCGAATAGCTGCCAACGGGGATATTGTGAATTTCAAATCGACCTTCCATATCTGTGGCTGCTCCTGAATTTGTGCCATCCAGAATTACATTGGCTCCGGGAAGAGGCTGTTGAGTATCTCTGTCAACAATGGTTCCAATGATGGTTCCAGTAGGAGCATTGGCAAATAGCCCAATTGCGAGCGAAGCAAATAGGATGAGAGTAGTGCTTAATTTTGTCATGGTAGTTTCCGCTGCCCTTAGGAAGGAAGCATGTTTTCTAAATATTTAATGTATGCTTTAAAGGCTGATTTCCCGGCATCGGTGAGACTATAGATGCTCACAGGTTTACGGTCGACGAATGATTTCTCGACAGATACATAGTCTCCCTCCTCTAGTTTACGGATATGGACACTGAGGTTCCCATCAGTAGCACCCACAGTCTTTTTGATCAGTGAGAAACTTGCTGGACCCATAGAAGTCAAGGCTGCCATAATAGCGAGGCGAATCCGGGAGTGAATCAGATCATCGATCTGTTGATATTCAAATTCAGTCATGATCAATCCTCAGTGAGGGCAGCTTTCCATTGGCGATTAAAGATGATACCTGGAATGATTTGTAAGCCGATCATCATCAGAACTGATAGAATTGTGGCCGGTAGTCCAGGAATAAATAATAGAATAATTGAACCAGCCCACCAGCCATAGGCCAGGTTTCGCACCCAGATTTTACCGGTAATGACGCCTTGTAGGAAGTAGGCGGTTCCCAGTACCGTAAACATAACCGGTGTCATATAGTCTAAATTAATAGCACCGGTGGCTCCGCCCAGAAAGCCCAGGATACTCATGGAGAGTAAGACCGCTATCCAAATAGAATCAATGATCTTTTTAATCAGGGGGTTCCCCAGGGTCTGTTTTTTTGCCCGTCTGTGGATTGTTAACATATAAATCCAGCCAATTCCAACGAAGCCTAGATACAGCCAACCTTGAAACTGATTCAGTTGAAACGCATCAAGGAAGTAAGAGCTAATGCCTGCTAATATGATAAGCACGCCCCAGAGAATAAAACCATCGCCATTATCTGCGACCACTTTCTGACTGTCTTGCATGATGGACTTGATAAAGGCTAATTGTTCTTTGGCTTCGTTATTCTCGTGGTCTGGCATGAAGTTCTCCTTCGTATGTATATAAAGTACTTTAATAATCAAAGTATACTAATCAGGAGTTGGTACTTATGTCAAGGATTAATGATATTGGTTAATGCACGGTTATTCAGGACACCCTGGGAATCGGCTGATTTAATACCATATTCACTTCCAACCTGTCCATATCGGATATTTAATAAGTGAGCCGTAAGGCGAGCCAAGTCCCCTTTTGGGAGGGGAAGGGGTGGGTTAGTTATGGCCCAGTTTGAATTGAAATTGATATAAGCTGATTTCTCCGAGATGATGGTAAAAAATAGCCCCTACACTATGCACACTGCCAGAAATCCCATTCCCACTACCTACTCTCAATGTCTACCTTTCGACTTTTGATTTCCCAAAACTCAAAAATCCCTTGCCAAACTCTCACTAGGCAAGCAGGTTATGGTGAAGGAGATCATCACAATGTTTCAAACTGACCTGCTCAAAGACAAGACAATATTTATTACTGGCGGTGGTACGGGTCTCGGTAAATCCATGGCCAAACGCTTTCTGGAATTACAAGCCAATGTTGTTATCGCTAGTCGTAAACTGGATACACTTCAAGCGACAGCCGATGAATTAAAAAATGCTACAGGTGGAGAAGTTCTACCTCTGGCCCTTGATGTAAGAGATTACCGGGCCGTTGAAGCAGCTCTCCAGGC
>JAOZSM010000323.1:1156-3013 GCA_029939675.1 Fidelibacterota bacterium | reverse complement strand
ACCTACATCGAGAACATCAATTTTAATGGTAAGAATGTCACGGTCCGCTCAACAGGTGGTCCTGAAGTAACCATTATCGATGGCAATCAGAATGGAACCTGTGTTTTAATGATCAATGGAGAAGATTCAACTGCCGTTCTGGATGGTTTTACCCTCACTACTGGTACTGGTTGGTACAGCGAAAATTCAATCTGGTCAGGTGGTGGTATCGTGATCAGGCATTCTTCTTCTCCAACTCTGAAAAATCTTATTATAACAGGAAATTCAGCCACCGCAGGCAATGATCCTGCAGGTGGCGGTGTCAGCATTGGCCTTAATTCTGATCCTATTCTTGAGGCTATTGTTATTAGCAATAATATATCGGGCTGGGGCGGTGGAATATGTATATATCAGTCAAATCCTGTCCTCAAGGATGTCATAATCTCTGATAATCATGCCACGCTCACTGGTGGTGGCATGTATATCGTTGACAGTGCAAACCCTTTACTGTGGCGTGTACTCGTCAGTGGTAATACAGCAGATTACTATGGGGGAGGCATTTATGTACTCTTGAACTCTTCTCCCGTTTTTAATCAGGTTACAATGTATGAAAACATTAGTGTCCTGGGGGGTGGCGGATTAGTTACCCTGGGCAATGCCACTCCGAGAATTGTAAATTCACTTTTCTGGGATAATGTACCCGATCAGATACTTTTGTTTGAGTATCAGGATTTTGAGTCAAGCACCTTAGTCATCGCCAATTCAAATGTTATGGGTGGAGTTCGTAGTGTAGAGCTTGGGGATGGTGAATTGGTAGATCTTGGGGGGAATATTGACACTGACCCATTGTTTACTGATGATTTCTGCTTGTCAGGGGACTCGCCCTGCATTGATGCAGGTATTGCCTATTGGAGCTACAGTCATGAGGTCATTATTGATATGGCCGAAGACGAATATTTAGGTTCTGCTCCGGATATGGGATGGTGTGAGTATATGCCTCTACCTGCTGTGCTTGCAGTTCCAGGTGATTATGAAACTATTCAGGCAGCCATCGATGCAGCAATTGATCTTGATACCATACGCGTGAGTGCCGGTACCTATGTGGAGAATATTAATTTTGACGGTAAAAATATCGTTGTTAGCTCGGTGGAAGGTCCTGAGGCAACCACCATTGATGGTAACCAGAATGGAACTTGTGTAATATTAAACAGCGGTGAAAATGAGACTGCGGTTCTGGATGGTTTTACCATAACCAATGGTAATGGCATGCAAGGTGTAACCGCATGGATAGGGGGAGGGCTTATCGTTCAAAACAGCTCTCATCCAACCCTGTTAAATCTGATAGTAACTGGAAATACTGCTATAGTCGGTGATGATCCAGCCGGTGGTGGCATCAGCATTGGTACGGGTTCAAATCCTTACCTTGAAAACGTTGTGGTGAGCAACAATACTTCAGGTTGTGGTGGCGGTATCTCAATTTACCAGTGCCGCCCAACCTTCCATAATGTGATCATTTCAGATAATCATGCTACGCTAACTGGCGGAGGTATGTATCTGGTTGATCAGGCAAACCCGGAACTATCACAAGTACTGATCACTGGTAATACTGCTGACTGGTATGGGGGAGGCATTTATGTACTTTTAAATTCATCTCCAATTTTTAATCAGGTCACAATGTATGGAAACATTAGTGTCCTGGGGGGGGGCGGAATAGTTACCCTGGGTAACGCGACCCCGAGGATTGCAAATTCAATTTTCTGGGCAAATGTACCTGATCAGATCCTTTTATTTGAGTATCAAGATTTTGAGTCAAGCACCTTAGTCATAGCCAATTCAGACGTTATGGATGGAATTGGTAGTATCGGGCTTGGGGATGGA
>JAOZSM010000323.1:0-1146 GCA_029939675.1 Fidelibacterota bacterium | reverse complement strand
CGATCCAGATGAAGCTGTTTATACGCTTGCAGATGATTCACCCTGTCTGGGAACGGGTGAAAATGGAGTCGAGATGGGCGCTCTCGGATTGGGATGTGCGAGTCCGGTAGCATTGAACAATGAATATCAGTTGCCCACTCAGATAGCCTTACATCAAAACTATCCCAACCCCTTTAATCCGTCAACCACCATCAGTTATGATCTACCTGGAGCTGGATGGGTTTCGTTGGTAGTCTATGATGTCACGGGTAGGACTATTACCAAGCTGGTAGATTCAGAACTGTCTGCTGGATACCACCAAACCATTTGGAACGGGATGGACAATGCCGGAAGTCCTGTCGCTACAGGTGTTTATTTCTGCAAGATGGATGCTGAAGGTCACAGTCAAACGATCAAGATGTTGATGATGAAATGAGCATCATTTTATCAGAGATCCCGCAATATTTGCGGGGCTTTATCTTCAGATAAGTATTGGGGCATGTAGCTTGGATCTATGGTTAGCTCATATGTGGGGGCGTAGCAATGCTTCGCCCGTACACTTGCCGAGCAATTATCTGCCCCAAGATGATATACCATAATTGAGTTTTGTTAAACAAAGCTACATACCCACCCCGGCCTGACAGTGTGGGTCGGGGTCCTCCTGGAAAGGAAATAAAAATGAGTCTAATTCGGATATATCTGGTCCTTATGACATTTTTCACCACCTTTATATCTGCCCAGACCCCGGGCTATTTCAAGGATGTTTTCAGTGACGGGGGTGCTCATTTGACCTCCATGACCAATATGCCGGCTGCTAATGAGCTGGGTCTATCCGTGGAATACCTGTATACATCTGATGCTAGTGTGCAGAACGGAGTGATGATAGGAGATGAAACAGATTCCAATGGTCATCTCCTCTACCCAGATGGTGCTCCCCGGTTCCGGACGATCTTTTCACAGGGGGGCCAAGCCACTTCCCATGGAAACTCATTGGGTGAAATTGGCCGCGAACGGGTCAGAACATTCTATGCCAACGGAGGCAGTTTCACAGGTTCTTGTGCCGGAGCTTTCATTGCCAGCCTGCATTATCAGGATACAGGTACAAACAGTAGTTATTATCATATCTGGCCCGGTAGAGCTTCTACAACCGGGTTGCTGGATGCCTTT
>JAOZSM010000322.1 GCA_029939675.1 Fidelibacterota bacterium | reverse complement strand
AACTCATAACTCATAACTCATAACTCATCATTATCTCATGAACTCACAATCCGAAGCACAATTAGAAGAACAACTGATCCAACAACTCGCAGGTTTGGGCTATAACCGGGTTAAGGTTAATAGTGAGCAAGCAGTACTTGATAACCTGCAATCCCAACTCGGGGTATTCAATAAGACCACTTTCTCTGATCGAGAATTTGATGTTATTCTGAATCATCTGGCTAAAGGGAATGTCTTTGAGAAGGCCAAGACTCTACGGGACCGCTTCCAGTTCACCCGGGATGATGGGAACAGTTGTTACATTAGCTTTTATGATAGCGAGAATACATCCAATAACCTTTTTCAGGTTACCAATCAAGTCACCCAGCAGGGCAAATACAAAAACCGCTATGATGTGACCCTCCTGGTCAACGGCTTGCCTCTGGTGCAGATCGAACTCAAACGCCGGGGTATTGAACTCAAGGAAGCTTTTAATCAGGTCAACCGCTATCAACGCCAGACCTACTGGACCAATTCAGGTTTATTTCAATACGTCCAGATCTTTGTCATCTCCAATGGGGTCAACTCCAAGTATTACGCCAATAATCGCCACCAATCTTTTAAACAGACTTTCTGCTGGGCGGATGTCAATAATCGTAATATCAATAAGCTGACCGCTTTCACCTCAGCCTTCCTTAATCCTACTCACCTCGGTCGAATGCTGGGAAATTACATCGTCCATAATGAGACCCATAAAATTCTCATGGTCCTGAGACCTTATCAATATTATGCCACAGAAGCACTCATCAAGCATGTCCGTCATAAGCAGGGCCATGGCTATTTCTGGCATACCACGGGCTCAGGCAAGACCCTGACCTCCTTCAAAGCGGCTCAGATCATCATGGATCTGCCGGATGTGCACAAGGTGGTCTTTGTAGTCGATCGCAAGGATCTGGATTATCAGACCATGAAAGAGTTTAACAGCTTCAAGCCTGATTCTGTGGATGTGACGAGTAATACGAAATCGCTGGTCAAGCAACTCGGAGATGAGACCAAACTGATCCTGACTACCATTCAGAAGCTGAATAACGCCATTCATAAAGCCCATTACCAGAAATCGATCTCTCATTTAGCCAATCAACGGATCATTTTCATATTTGATGAGTGCCACAGAAGTCAGTTCGGTGAGACCCATCGGCGGATCACTGGTTTTTTCAAGAATATGCAACTATTCGGATTTACAGGAACGCCCATCTTTGCTGACAATGCCTACAAGAATGAGATGGGCAAACGTACTACAGCCGATCTATTTGGAACCTGCCTGCACAAGTATGTCATCACAGATGCCATCCGCGATCAGAATGTGCTGAAGTTTGGCATTGAATACATCGGGAGATATAAACAAAAGGGCAACACCTTCATTGATATTGAGGTGGAGGATATTGATACTCGTGAGATCTATAATGACCCGAATCGCCTGGAGAAGATAGTTGACTACATCATTCAGTACCACAGTCTAAAGACCCATAAGCAGCATTACTCCGCCATGTTTGCGGTGAGCAGTATCGATAATCTGATTCAGTATTACGAGATCTTCAAAAAGAAGCAGCTGGCTGGGGAGCACGATCTACGGATCGCGTCCATCTTCACCTATGCCGCTAATGAGGCTGACCAGGATGCTATGGGAATGTTACCGGGTGAGTATGCCATGGTTGCTGAAGAACCGCAGCATAAATTTGTGGCCAAGCACCACCGTGAGAGTCTGGATGAGATCATAGATGATTACAATACCATGTATGGCACGAGTTACTCCACCACGGATGGGAAGGCCTTTGAGAATTACTTCAAGGACATCAGCAAAAAAATCAAGGAACGCGAGAAGCAGACCTTTAATGAAAGGGACCGGATCGACATTCTCCTGGTTGTGAATATGTTTCTGACTGGTTTCGATGCAAATCGGCTAAACACCATGTATGTGGACCGGAATTTTCGTTATCATGGATTGATTCAAGCTTTTTCGCGCACCAACCGGATTCTGAATGATCAGAAGTCTCAGGGCAATATTCTGTGTTTCAGGAATCTTAAAGCTGCCACAGATGAGGCCATTGCCTTGTTCTCAAATAAGGATGCCAAAGAAGTTATCCTGATTCCACCCTATGAAGCCGTTGTACGAAAGTTCAGCGAAGCCTTTGCGGATCTGTTGAAGATTGCCCCAACGGTGGGGAGTGTTGATGATCTACCCAGCGAGGATGAAGAGCTGGCCTTTATCAAGGCTTTCCGGGAACTCATGCGCATCAGGAATGTTCTGGGATCGTATCTGGATTTCACCTGGGCTGATATTCCCATGAGTGAGCAGGCCTTTGAGGATTATAAGAGCAAGTATCTCGATCTTTATGACAAGGTCAGGTCGGATCACCAGCAGGAGCAGGAATCTATTCTGGATGATATTGACTTTGAATTAGAGCTGATCCACCGTGATGAAGTGAATGTGGCCTATATCCTCAAGCTACTTGCTAAGCTGAAGCATACCCAGGCGTCTGAAACAGCTCAACAGAAGCAAGCTATTCTTGATCTGCTGGCTGGAGAGGTTGAACTCCGCAGCAAGCGGGAACTGATCGAGAAGTTTATCGAAGAATACCTGCCCTACATTGATGATGTTGATGCCATCCAGGATGAGTTTGAGAAATACTGGCATGACCAGAAGGTATTGGCATTAGGCAAACTCTGTGAAGAGGAAGAGCTGGACCCAGAACAATTCAAGTCCCTGATTGACACCTACATTTATAGCGCCCAGGAACCCATTAGAGACGATGTGTTCAAATGTCTGGAACATCGTCCCAGCGTCCTCAAAGCCCGTGAAATTGGCGAAAGGATCATTGCCAGGATGAAGGAGTTTGTGGAGGTATTTGTTAAGGGGATGGTGGCGTAAAAAATAGCTTCCATTGATCGGACCTGGTGAGCAAAATGCCTACGCGCACAATATTTTCATATCTTTGTGCAAAGCGTAAGTCCCTATTTTTATTGTGTCGAGGTGATA
>JAOZSM010000095.1 GCA_029939675.1 Fidelibacterota bacterium | reverse complement strand
CTTAAAAATTCAGGTTCAGAGCAATGGACCAGAGAGCGTTACCTCAAAGGTGAGCCGGGCTCTACTTGCCCCAAGGGCTTTTTAGTTTCCAATACAGAATTTACTGAACACCCGATCTGCACAGCATCAACAGAGTACATGAAGCAAAAGCTTGAGGAAATCGATCTCAATTTTGAAACTGGAGTTGATAAAGATAAAGCCATTGATAAAGTGCTGGCCAAAACCTGCCTGTGTGAACACCTGGGGAATGGGGCCCTGATCAGTATGGGCATTGCTCCTGTTGAACGCTCCCCTCAGGCAATTTGTCCCGGTCCAAATCTAGCCTGGTTCAACCGGTACTACTCCCTGGAGGAAATGGTTGATCAGATCTATGGCCGGGGTAAAGAACTCCTTTCCAAAGATCGTCCCCATATGTTCGCCAAGGAAATTCAACTCTACGTAGATTATTTTTATTCCATGGTTGATGATGCTTTAGGAAACCCGCGAGCTCAAAAAGCACTGGACACCTTTTATGACAACATGCAGACTGGATTTGATTTTTGCAAACAACTTGCTAAGGATGTTGCCTATAAAGGAGAGAACCTCCCCTCATTGAGTGAAGCCATTGATAACCAAGGAAAACGCCTGGAAGAGTTTTACCAAAGTTTTAAAGCCCGGATAAACGACGAAACAACCACCTGACCGCCAAGTCTTGAACAAGGTTTAACCCAAAGCGCAGATTTTGGTCTGCACAATGAAGAGAAACTTCTGTAGAGATTGCTTCACTCGTTCCTCGTTCGCAAAGACTCCAAAAAAAAAAGCGCAGACCGAGGTCTACGCTTTTTGATACTTCTATAATGTGGGTCAGGATTTAGACAACACCCTGATCCATCATTGAATCAGCAACCTTCAAGAAACCAGCAATGTTGGCACCAGCTACATAGTCACCATCAAAGCCATAACGGGCTGCAGTGTCGAAAGCATTATTATGAATATTCTTCATGATATTATGCAGACGTTCATCTACTTCTTCACGGGTCCAGGAAAGTCGCAGACTGTTCTGAGACATTTCCAGACCGGAAACAGCAACACCACCAGCATTGGCAGCTTTACCAGGACCATAAAGAATCTTAGCGGCCTGATAAACTTCAATTGCTCCAGGATCGGAAGGCATGTTAGCACCTTCAGCAATCACAAAACAACCATTGGCCATAAGGGCTTTGGCTTCATCCTCGTTCACTTCATTTTGAGTGGCACAAGGCAGGGCAACATCACACTTGACATACCAGGGACGTTTGCCTTCGTGATATTCAGCACCAAATTCATCAGCATATTCTTTGATCCGGCCCCGACGGTTGTTTTTGAGATCCATAACCCAGGCCAGTTTATCGCGATCGATACCAGCTGCATCATAAATAGTTCCAGCAGAGTCTGACAAGGTCACTACCTTACCACCCAGATCCAGAACCTTCTCAGTAGCATACTGAGCAACATTTCCACTACCGGAAATAGCAACAGTCTTACCCTCAAAGCTATCATCACGGGTCTTTAGCATTTCTTCAGCAAAGTATACTGTTCCGTAACCAGTTGCTTCAGGACGAATCAGACTACCACCCCAGTTAAGGGCTTTACCAGTCAGAACACCTTCAAAAGCGTTACGTAGTTTTTTATACTGTCCAAACATGAAACCGATCTCACGACCCCCCACACCAATATCACCAGCCGGTACATCAGTGTTAGGACCAATATGACGGAAAAGCTCAGACATGAAAGATTGAGTAAAACGCATTACTTCCAGATCAGATTTGCCCTTTGGATCAAAATCAGATCCACCTTTACCACCACCCATGGGCAGGGTTGTCAGAGCATTTTTAAGAACTTGTTCAAAACCAAGAAACTTCAAAATTCCAAGATTTACACTTGGATGAAAGCGCAAGCCACCTTTATAGGGACCGATAGCGCTGTTGAACTCTACCCGAAAACCACGGTTTACCTGAACGGTTCCTGAGTCATCAACCCAGGGAACGCGAAACATAATTACACGCTCTGGCTCGACAAGACGCTCAAGAATCTTGGCTTCTTTATACTGTGGATTTCGGTCTATTACGGGCATTAAAGAAGTGATAACTTCTTCTACTGCCTGGATAAACTCTGGCTGTGCCTGATTCTTTGCCTGAACACCCGCCATAAATTCTGCAACATGGTTAGACATGTTTACCTCCTAATAAGTTGGACCTCAGCATTAATACTGCTCTCCAGTTGCCGCATGCCTAACGATGCGATCGAGACGCCAGTCGCTGATTTATCCGATGTTTGTAACTAATTAATCATTGCCTTCTTTTTCAGACAAATCTTGTGCCATTATTACCACTATTGACGAAAAAGACTATTGTGATCATATTAAACCTGTTCCAGAACCATTTCACTATAATTATTGTCTGTCCTCAAACTTAGTCAGACCTGTCCAAAATAAATTCTTTTTGGCCACCCGGCGTCGCTTCCAGCTATGCCACAGCAGGCTAGCTAAAACACAGATGAACACAGATGTATTCCATAATAACAGTTACCATAATTAGAAAATGGTGCTGAGTAACATAAACGATGGTATTAACTACATTTATAGAACCAGCCATCCAAAAAAAGAATTATTGAGGATGAATTGGGAGATTAAATCATGAAATGGAATTAATCTGTCCTAAACCCTTGTTTAGGGCAAATATTTCTATCATTCTCAAAACGTTTGGGACAGCAATGGAACTTAATACTAAAGCCGTTGAAATGGTTTATTGTATTGCCTGAAACAGGCACATGAAAGGCTGACACTGATTGAATCATTTTCAGTCTGAAGATTAATTTGTTTTTGCTCAACTCTAAACTCTTGCTTCTTTCAGCAGCTGAGAATCCGCAATTAATTTGCAAGTCAAAGCCATCCCTTCTATGTTATTGGCTAAAACAAAAGGAATACCCGGTGCAAAAGACACTTCACAACCTCAAAAATATGCTGGCAAATAAATCTCCAGATCTGGAAACTTCATTTATGGAGTATTTTGAGGACTTAAAACAACATCAACCTGAAGTGTTGGAACCCTGGGCAACCGATATTCTCAAATTTGGAGGTCAGATTCTCGCATCAGGGAGTCGTGAAAATAAACTCCAACTACTCGAACAGGGCTGGAATCCTGACTTCACCACACTAATCAAGACCAGTCACATCCAGGATCGGTGGTTTGATCTGGAAATGCAACTGATCCGGGAGCTGAATTACACACCAGGTCAACTTTTCAAACGACGGGCCGCAGTACTGGATAAAAAAACTCTGTTTACTTTCAAGCGGGGCCGTGAGTGGCAGAATCAGTCCTGGTCAGCCATTCGCAATACTGTTGATCATCTCGCTGCAGGTCTCATTGATCTTATGGGCAGTACCACCCCCCGGATTGCCATATTGTCTGAGAACCGTCTTGAAGTAGCCTGTACCGACATTGCCTGTCTTAGCTATGGATTTGTTAATGTCCCCATACAGCCAGCCGCACCACCGGCCCAGGTTGAATACATTTTGCAACATGCCGAGATCGAAGGCATCTTTATTTCTGATTCACAACACTTGCGGACCATTGAAAGCATCTTACCTAATTTACCTCTACTGAAACATATCATCACTTATGATAATATTGTGTCAGCCAATCCACTGGTAAAACCTTATAAACGCCTGCTGGAAGACGGGGGTACCGGTGATGCATTAAACTGGCTTGAGGGAATTGGTCTATCAGTATCTTTGGATAAGATCGCCAGTATTATGTATACTTCCGGAACGACCGGATACCCCAAGGGAATCGTTTTTACATATGAGAATATCATCTCCAAGCGCTTTGCCCGGAGTCTGGCCCTAAACCTTGGACAAGAAGACCGCTTTCTGTGTTTCCTGCCCTTATTTCATACCTTTGGTCGTTTTCTGGAAATGTGGGGATCTATTTTCTGGGGAGCTAAATATACATTTTCCAGTGGCAAAGGGATTCAATCACTCCTTAGTGATCTGAAGGATATCCAACCTACCGTTCTCATCAGTATCCCTAAACGCTGGCAGGACATTTATGAAACCATTGGAGCCAAAGTCGATATTATCCAGGAGGATGTAGAAACAGTTCATCCTGTGGTCAATGAAATAACCGGGGGCGCGTTACGTTGGGGCCTTTCGGCAGCAGGATATCTATCACCAGAAATATTCCGTTTTTTCCAAACCCATGATCTACATCTCCATAGTGGCTACGGGATGACCGAGGCTACCGGAGGAATCACCATGACTCCCACTAGAGGTTATGTGGAAAATTCTGTCGGTGTTCCCCTGCCAGGGATGGAAATCAAGTTGGCAGAAGATGGTGAATTATGGATTCGGGGTGCGTATGTTTCAGGGAGTTATTGGAAACCCGCTGAACCGGATAATCGTCCCCATGGCTGGTTTACCACTGGTGATATTTTTCAAACCTTGCAGAATGGCCAGATCGAGATTATTGATCGTAAGAAAGAGATCTACAAAAATGCCAAAGGCCAAACCATTGCTCCTCAAAAGATCGAGAATATGTTTCGTGATTTTGACAGTATCCACCAACTGTTCATTGTTGGGGATCACATGCCCTACAACACCGCCCTGGTCCGGATCAATCGCAAGCATGAAGACCTCCAGGATATCAGGAATAATGAGCAAGCACTACGGGACTATGTAGCTACGGTAATCCATTCAGTTAATTCATTTCTGGCCCCCTTCGAACGAATAGTAGATTTTCGCCTGGTTGATCGCAAGTTCACCAAGGATCAAGGTGAATTAACCGAAAAAGGCACCTATAAACGCAGTACTATCCTTAAGCATTTTGAGTCAACCATTGAAGCTCTCTACGAACGACCGTATAAGTCATTCTTTATGGGTGACCTGGAAATTCAGATTCCCAATTGGGTCTTTCTGCAAAGAGGTTGGACTCAAAATGATCTGGAAGTTGACGGTCATTCACTAAGGCATCGGAATGGCAATTTTACCCTGAGCATCGAACCGGGAGATGATGAGATTCGTATCGGTACTTTTTACTACCAGTTTGAGGGGCAGGTACTCCAGTTCGATAACTTCATTCGGCAGCCCGCCTACTGCATGGGTAATAAAGAGTTGGAAGATTTCCTGGATTACCAGAATTTGCGAATCAAAGCTTTAGAGCAAGCACCAGTCTGGCTTCCCGGAACCTGGACAGATCTGACTTTAACAGCAGCAGAAAAAGCGCACTATGAAAATCAGATTCAGAAGGCCCTGGAACAAGCGGATTACTCGCTTGATGCTTTAAAACCCATCATAAATCTGATCTACTCCCAAACGCTCCATCCATCCCAAGCTGCTTTCCGACTTCTGGCCCGGATATATTCCAATTCCGGTGAGAGTATCAGAAATATGATTCGTTACGCTTTCCTACGCCTGATTCGTTCCGATGATCTTCAGCAGTCACAGTTTGCTGTCCAGCAGGTTGTGGCTTTGTACCCTGCCAACGAACTTGAAAAAATTGTCAATTATGCTCTGGAACGGAAACTGCTCTTTTCCCTTGATTCAAATACCGCTTCCTGGTCCAATATTAATATTTACAAAGTCAGTCTAACCACTGATTTCCTGAAATGGTTATCAAATCAGGAAGCCGAAAATCAGAAGCCATCGATCCTGTTCCAGAATGTTCTGGCGATTCTCTTTTCCTGGTCCAGACAATTTCCAGAATTCTACGCTGCTATCCGCTCGGCATTGATCAGTGCTGTGGTTAACCTTCCACCGAAAAGTAAATTAAAACCACAGCTTTTAGCTACTTATGAAGCTCTTACCCTGAATTTTTCACAGGCAATGGGCGCAATGGAGTCCGCCTCCTCAAATTTCTACCAAGCGCCTGCATTGGGGTGGGAAGATGTTCTTGTTTTTGATAAACCAGTTTCTCAGGACCACCGTCAGCGGATCTTTGCGGCATTCAGCAAAACTACTTTTCTAAATGAGTCCTTATTTCTGTTTTTTGATGGAAAGCAGGTAAGCCTTGAGGACATCCCCCCTCAGGGTATCTGGATCACTCTGTTGGGGAGCGCCCACGGCAAGACTGTTTTCCGGGCCACTGTCCAGAGTAATGAACGCAGCTACAAATTTGCGATTAACCTGAATGATGATCTGAAGTCGGAGCAGATAAACACCGAACTCTATTGGCTCCTGGCTTGTGCCCGGGAAAATCGTATGGATCAACTGGTGGAAACGTTAGGGTCCTATCAAGCAGATTATGATCTCTGGTCAGAAGAATTCATTTCCGGGCTTACGGTAAGACAGTACTTAGAGCAGGCAGTCTGGGCTGGATCATCAGACGAAATGCCATCTCCTGAATATCTCTGGCCACATTTTGTGTGGACGGGAGTATTTACCTATACCAGCTTCTGGAAACGCACCCATTTTAAAAAAATGATTAAGATTCCCAGTCCTGGAAAAATAATCATACCCATCCATGACTATTACGTCGGAGGGCGTCTGGTTTCGATTTCTGACATACAATCAATTGACAACGAGCTTGACTTTATCGATAACCTGGAATCTTCTTTCGTAAGAGATACTGAAAAAGTATTCTCTGATTTTGAGTTGAACATTGAAACTGATATCATCTACCACGCTATTCGTGAAGCTTTGGGAGAAAAACACAGCCCCGCTTTTTTTGAGAATATCCTGAAGAATGAGAAAACCACTCCGCACCGCAGGAAGAGCCTTGAAACATTTATGATCCATGTACAGGATCATGGTTTTCAGACCAAATCAGTCTTTTTTGCCACTCGCAGATATCACCGATGGTTGTCGTTGAATCAAGAAGCGACTTTGAAGGCCAAAGCTCATTTTCTTAAGGCCTTGTACCGCGATTATAATATTCAGGACTCTGAACCTGAATATCCAGATGCCCGGGTGCAGCTATTTGCTCAAACTGTTTTTTCCCAGGCCAACGTGACCCTGAAAACCTACCTGGCTACTCTCGCCCGAAATTTGCGACATCGTGCTCTGGATGGCGTGAGCCTGCAAAGTGAGATCAGTCATTATATTAGTTTACCGGATGTGCCAGAGTACTCTGCCTTTTTCCTAAAAAGGCTGGCCTTCCCGGAGCTGCCTCCCAGCGAAGACATTGAGTTGATTGCCACCCGTTCAACAACCCTTGAGGAAATTGAGATCATGATCTCCCGCCATGACAGCAAGGGTGGGACCTACCGTATCCGTCGGGCAATGCATCCCAAGGAGATCATTCAGTTACAGCAGCTTTTTCTTAAGGCGAACATGGATGTCAGCTTTACTCAAGAGCATAGCTTCCTGGTAGCCCTCAATCACAAGGACCGGGTTATCGGAGGTTTATTTTATATCAGTCAGAGTGATGATCTGGTCTACATGGACAAAGTGGTAGTCTCGGAGAATCAGAGACGCAGCGGTATTAGTAAGGGGTTATTAGATGAATTCGTTAACCGGATGCGGATTGCCCGCAAGAAGATGATCACTACTGGTTTCCTCCATCCGGGGTATTTTTACAAATTCGGTTTTATAATTGAAAAAGACCAGGGAGGCCTGGTCAAATATTTATAATTAAAGCGTGAAAAAAGAGAATTTACTTAGTCCCTATCATCCTCATCTTCATCTTCTTCAAGTAAATTTTTCATAATCTTTGAAATAAGCGCCTGCTGGATGGCAGCCTGCAGCTCAACATCGCTGAAGGGCTTGGTAAAAATACCATGGGTACTGGCTTTGCGAGCTGAGTCTAAAGTTGTTTTGTCTGTGTGCGCAGTAATAAAAATGACAGGGATATCACTAACCTTGGCAATCTCCTGGGTAGCTTCCAACCCGGTCATTTTCCCCTTGAGGGTGATATCCATGAGGATAATATCAGGATCATAGAGATCTGCCTTGATTATGGCGTCACGACCATTGTTTACAATCCCGATAACGCCATAGCCCATTTCTTCTAGCCTGAGTTTAATCTCGCTGGCTACAACGATCTCATCCTCAACGATTAAAATCCGAGTATCTTTTAGTTGCATTGGATTTCTATTCCAACTTTCACTTTGGGGTTTGTTATAAAGAATGGCATCCACTTATCAAGTTTCATAGGTCACTTTATTATAAATCACACTTTAGCGTTCCAATTAAACACATTTCTAGCAATTTATCCATCACTATTGCTGAACAAATTTTTTACATAAAAAAGCCCCGGTAAGTACCAGGGCTTTCTATCGGTCTGTATCCCCGCTTTTACAAAATTGACTTTATAAATTCGGTAGTCAATGATTTTGGCCGTTCTAGTGGTAGACCAACTGCGCGATCCCAGACAGTGGATGCTAACACACCCATGGCACGGGAAACACCAAAGAGAACCGTATAAAAATCATACTCATGCATACCGTTATGAACCAACAATACACCAGAATGGGCATCCACATTGGGCCAGGGATTCTTGGCTTTACCCTGCTCGAGCAGGATGGGTGGAACCACTTCATAGAGCATACTAACAACCTGAAAGAGTTCATCTTCCGGCATGTGTTTCAGGGCAAATTCACGTTGGGCTGAGTAACGTGGATCAGTTTTTCTAAGGACAGCATGTCCATAACCTGGAACAACGTTGCCACCAGCCAAGGTATCCCAGACAAACTTTTTCAGTTCATCCATAGTGGGAACGCCACCGCCAAGCTTTTCTTTAACATCCATGATCCAACGTAATACTTCCTGATTTGCCAGTCCATGGAGCGGGCCAGCAAGACCATTCATTCCAGCAGCCAGTGAATAGTAAACATCTGACAGGGTTGATCCAACCAGGTGAGTTGTGTGTGCAGAAACATTACCACCTTCATGATCAGCATGGATGGTTAGGTAGATGCGCATTAGCTCGCGGAACATCTTTGTATCAAAACCCATCATATGAGCCAGGTTACCACCCCAATCAAGTGACGGATCAGCAGGAATAATGCTGCCATCTTTGTAAGTACGGCGATAGATATAGGCTGCCAGGGCAGGTAGACGAGCTAGAAGATTCATAGTATCTTCATAGGTCGGCTTCCAATAATCCATCTTGTTCATGCCCTCGCGATATTCAGCGGCAAACTGTGATTCAGTCTGCTGGGCAACGATACCGGCTGAGAATTGAGTCATTGGGTGAGTATCTTTTGGAAGCGCATCGATAACTTTATAGACATGTTCAGGAAGGGTGCCCCGATCCTGCCATTCTTTGGTAAGCTCAGCAACATTCTCTTCTGTGGGAAGTTCACCAGTCATTAATAGATAAAAGAGACCTTCTGGTAATGGTTCTTCACCCTCAGTAGCACGAGGAAGCTTCTCCTGTAACTCTGGAATGGTATAACCTCGAAAACGGATACCTTCTTCAGGATCAAGAGCTGAAGTTTCAGTGATCATTACTTTAACACCGCGCATACCACCATAGGCCTGAGCCACAGTCACATCACACAGTTTCTTATCGCCATGATTCTTGCGAATATTGCCTACTTCTTCACGAAATGGAGGGATAATCTCTTCCATTCTTTTTTTCAACATCGACATATTTGAACTCCTTTATTATTGTGCAGCCATTTGATAAAAACACTCGGAATATTGATTCCAGAGGTGACTTGTGCTAAATGGCAATTATTACTCTAGGGTTACAATCTGCAAATATAGTGCCTATAAACAGCGATTGCGGAAAATTTTTATTGCTAAAAGGAAACTACACTGTTAGCAACTAGTCCATTTGTTTATTGATTTTTTTTTTGATACTTTAAATTAGTTTGGACAATGCTTCTTAAACCTACCCAACTTCCAGAACGCCTGTACCTCCGTCTCCAAAAGCAACTTGGTGATCAGTTCTATGCATTCAATCAGGCAATGACTACACCTGCCCCTAGCTCAATCCGTTTAAATCCAGGGAAGCCTACTGAATTATTTCAAAGAGCTGAAGCTATTCCCTGGTGTGCCCAGGGCCGATATTTGGAAACCCGACCCAGTTTCACCCTGGATCCCCTGTTCCATGCCGGTGCATATTATGTACAGGAAGCTTCATCAATGTTTCTGGCTCACCTACTCACAAAGCTCATAGATCTGAAACGGGATTTACGGGTCCTTGACCTCAGTGCTGCTCCAGGTGGCAAAGCGACCTTATTACAGTCACTACTTTCCCGGGACTCACTCCTGGTGGCAAACGAAATCATTTCAGGTAGAAATAAGATCCTGGGTCAAAATCTGATGCGCTGGGGTGGCGATAATCATATTGTGACTCAAAGTGACCCCAAAATATTCCAAAGACTGCCGGGCTATTTTGATGTGGTCCTGGTGGATGCCCCCTGTTCCGGTGAAGGCCTCATGCGTAAAGAGCCCACAGCTATCCACGAATGGTCCGAGCAAAATGTCCAGTTATGTGCCTCACGCCAAAAACGAATTCTTGGTGACGTCGTTCCCGCTCTGGCTCCAGGAGGCTTCCTGATCTACAGTACTTGCACCTTTTCTGAGACTGAGAATGAGGAAAACATGCGCTGGTTGCAGAAATCAACAGATCTGGATCCAGTGGGAATTGATATTCCCGCTGATTGGGGTATCCAGGTTTTAAACACAGATCTCCCCGGCTATCGGTTTTACCCACATCAGGTGAAAGGCGAAGGCTTCTTTATCGCAGCATTCAGAAAACGTGCTGGTGAGTCGGCCAGACAAAGGGCCTCTAAATCCGGTACATCAAAACAGCGCCTGGAAAGTGCCAACTCAGAAGATAGGCATTGGCTCAGCTCTCCTGATCGCTACCATTTTTTAACCCGGGACCAGCACCGGATCGCGTTACCTAAGACTTTTCGCGATGATTATCAGATTCTGAGTAGAAATTTGCGAATCACCCATTCAGGTCTGAACATGGGTAAGATCTATCATGGCCAATTAAAACCAGCTCCTGAACTGGCCTTAAGTCAGGCCCTATCATCAAATCTTCCCAGTGTAGAGCTTGATCGGGAATCTGCCCTTGATTTTCTGGCCCACAGTAATTTTCACTTACCTGAAAACTTGAAACATGGTCGCTACCTGGTGACCCATAATGGATATGGACTGGGCTGGATTAATGTCTTGAAAACGGGGCAAGTCCGCAATAATTATCCATCAGCCTGGCGAATCTTACAGCGCCACGGGAAATGATAGGGGTTATTAAACCGGACCATGTTATTCGTACGTTCTATTCTCTGATGCCCTGACCACATACCATATATTCCGGTAGAGACAACGCATGCGTTATCTCTACCCCCGAAAAAAAATAAACAGGGCTATGCCTATGCCGTTTTCCAACAATAACCAGTATAGGTAAGGGCAGAGATCCTAATGTAGCAGCTTGCTTCTTTTAATAGTAACTATTACTATTTACTTGATATTTGTAGAGACACACCTATTTTCATACATTA
>JAOZSM010000321.1 GCA_029939675.1 Fidelibacterota bacterium | reverse complement strand
GGCGCGTTCGTCTAGTGGTCTAGGACGCTGGCCTCTCACGCCGGTAACAGGGGTTCGACTCCCCTACGCGCTACATTTCAGTAATGACACATGTTATTATTGGATATTTTTGAAAGAAAAGAATTTTTGATGATGGTTTCGACCATTATCTCAATCTGCACCAGTAGCTCAATTGGATAGAGCGTTTGGCTACGGACCAGAAGGTTCCGGGTTCGACTCCTGGCTGGTGTACACACGAAGCTCCTGTTTATCAGGGGCTTTGTTGTTTCTGCTGGAACTGTTCTCGTAAATTAGCCACAATCTCCATATTTTGCTTGGCATCTCTGAACTCAGGCCAGATTTTAAGTGCTTTTTTGTAGTTGGATATCGCCTGATTCAAATTTCCACTCTGGGTGTAGGCATTTCCCATATAGCTGTATGTTTTGGCAATCTCGTGATCCCACTTAAGTCCCCAATTAAAGACCAGCGTATCGTAGGCATCCAGTGCTCCAGGCAAACTACTCTGCTCAAGCAACTTATCAATGTGGCTGCGCTCGTCAGAGGTATTACTGCGACCATATTTCTCTTTAAGGAGCATTCCTCGATACAACTGAAGCATACTCTGGCGACTATCCAAAGAATTATTAAAAGCATCGATTGCCTGCGCAAATCGCTTTCTCTTCAGATGAATTGCCCCTGCTTTGGCGTATGCATACGCTGGCAGAGGCTCAGTTTTAGTACAGAGTTCGTAGTAATGGCAGGCTTCATCAAGACGATTAGTCTTTTCGTAGATCTCAGCCATATTGTGGTAGGACGTGTGAGGAATTTCTGGATTCAAAGCAAGGGCATATTCAAAAGTTTCCAGCGCGTCCTCCATGCGTCCCAGTTTTGAATAAACGATACCTAAATTACCGGCAGCAGCATTCAGATCAGGCTTGATCTCCAAAGCCCGCTTATAGTTAGCAGCAGCCTGGCGATATTTTTTACTCCGAAGAAGTTGATCTCCCATATGTTTAAGATCTAAAGCTTCACTATGTTTTCCCGGGTTAGACAGGTTGACCAACCAAGCTGGTGCTGCAAATGATATTAGCCCGAATAAAATCAGAATACTCCAAAACCCGATAACAGCAAAGGCAATGATTCTATCTTCTATATTTGGTTGATTATTATGCATTCCGAATATTCATATTTAACGGTCCCGCAAAAAGGCCCTTTCGCAGAGCACGCAGAGGCTCAAAGTGTTGATAATTAAGATTATAGCCAGTGTTCGCATGAATGGCTATATTTATTGCTGTTAGGGTGATATTCATGTCCGGTCAGATACTTTTTGCGAGGGCGTCATATTCAACATGTGTTATGAATGATGAAGAGCACGCTGTACCCTTCTTTAGTTAACCGGTTAAAGAGATCACAAGCCTGAGGTGTTTTTAGCCTGATA
Source organism: Fidelibacterota bacterium (assembly GCA_029939675.1). Taxonomy (GTDB): domain Bacteria; phylum Fidelibacterota; class UBA8477; order UBA8477; family JABMPR01; genus JABMPR01. The sequence continues at coordinate 1,617 of JAOZSM010000321.1, read as the reverse complement.
ATTTGGACTGCTTGACCTGTATTCTTGTTATATATAAATTGAACATCCTCGTTAATCGGGAAGCCGCGTCCCCCCCGCCCCTGGTGCCCAGTACCAATTAGTAAAATATCCTGGGCATATTTATTGATTGTTGCCTGATCTCGCTTATTAAAATAGTGCTTTTTATCAACCAGCCTGAAACCGCCCTCAGGATAGATCATTATATCAAAAAACGGAATCGGGATACCCCTGTAAATTATTAAACCGTAACGATTATGAACAATACCTGAATCATAGTAATGCATAAATGAAGCTGTTTGAGCAACAACTAACAAGGCTATGGAAGAAAGTATGATCCAACGCAATATTTTATGTTGAAGGTAATGAATAATTAGAAATACAGTTAGAAAAATAGTCAGGGTGACAATTATTATGATATGCCAATATATAATTTCTGTGAGCAGTGAACTTACCAAGAGCAAACTGTAATTAAGCAGGATTGCCAGTATAAGCAAGCTCAGGGGCGCTCGAAGATAGGCAGCTATTGTGGGTTGTTGTAAATGCCATTTCCCCTTGAAAACCTGCCCTTCCTGAATTGTAAAAAAGATAAAGGAGAGGCCCAGCAGACTCCCCCAGGCGTCTTTACCAATATCGCTGATATCAAAAATTCGATTTGAGATAAATACTTGAATCCCTTCGTCAAATGTTGAAATCAGCAGAGCACCAAAATAAGTATACAGAATAATCTGATGGGTGCTCAAGTTGCGACCAGACAGCACTCTCCAGGCCAGATAGGCAAATATGGAATAAGCAAAATAGTGCCAATTATGCTGAAGATCATAAAAATTATGATCGAAATAAAAATCAGCCGCCTGTTGCCCCAACCACAGAAACACAAATATTGCTAAGAAAGACACTACACGAAAGCGGGTTAAGTGTTTGCGGAAAATAATTAATCCCAGTAACAGAACACTCCCAAAAACGATTACAACATAAGGTAATTCCAGGCCACCAAGGTTTAGCATGGCTTCTGAAGACATTCCAATTGCAGTTTGTAAATAATTTTGAAGTAATAAGAACGGTGTTGCTACCAGCAACAGAACATACAGGCCCAGGTGTAACACCGGATTATAAATAATTTTTTTCACTACTTGCCAAACTCTTGAATGTTAATCATAAGATTTGCTCTAATTTGGAATAATAACGATTCAGCTCAAGGATTAATTCGATCATATTCTTATTATTATTCGTGGAATATTTTACGATAGGCAACGGCAATTCAATTAGTTCAAGCAGTATCTGCCTTTAAACTCCATTTTCCGTATTAGATTCACAGAATCAAGATCGTCATCCCGGACGGAGTCGAGGGTCTATAGCCTTGTATCACAGGATGTAATCCCTCGACTTGGGTCTACGCCCTCACAAGCCGCTCGGGATGACGACCAAGAAACGAATAAAACCGCGAAAAAAGATTTTGTAGTCAGACACTGGTTAGGTTTGCTTGATTCAGGGTTTGATGTGTCTATCTTCATAGTCCTGATACATTAAAGGAACAAGGAGCGATTATGGAGTGGCGAGCCAGTCATATACTAGTTAAAAACAGAAGCTTAGCCGATGATATATTTAAACGTATTCAAA